>JALDXK010000288.1:0-7416 GCA_032155105.1 Acidobacteriota bacterium | reverse complement strand
CGATCACCTGCACCGCGATGATGCCGCCGAGCGACGCATCGGCCATGCCGCGCAGGTAGCCGCGCGCGTCGGCGGTGGTCGCATCCAGCCCGCGCGAGCGGCAGATCTCCACCATCTCCGGGTTGAGATCGAGCCCGCGCCCGCTGATGCCCTGTTCGCGCAACAAGTCGAGGAACTCGCCACGGCCGCAGCCGACGTCGAGCACCTCCGATTGTCCCGAGAAATACGGCACGTAGTCGGTGAGCCGCGCACGAATGTCGCCTTCGGAGCCGCGAAACTGATCTTCGAACCCGACGTAGGCCAGCGCCTGCGAGTCGGAGGGCGCAGCCGATGCGCCTGTTGGAGCCGAGTCTCCTGACCCGCCCGCGGCACTTGATGCCGCCCTCTGTGCCGCCATCGCGGTCCGCTGCGCCACGTTGGTGATCGATCGCAGCTGCTGAATCGCATCGTCGATCTCGCGGTAGTGCGTGTCGGCGAGCGGCGTGATTTGCTGCAGGAACTGGACGAGCAGTGATTCAAACGTCACGAGCGCCGCGAAGCTGTCGCGCAACACGGCGATCGCCTGCGTGACGGCCACGTGGGCCTGGCGGTGCGCCACGGCGTTGCGATTCAGGTGCTCGACGAGCGCGGCGTTGAAGGCCATCTGCCGATCGAAGACCGGCTTCAGCGAGCCCCAGACGGCGTCGAACGCCTTGCCGCTGAGGCCGTCGGGCCGCGCCGGAACGCCGTCGCTGACGATGGTCCACGCCTCGTTGATACCGGGCAGCTTCTGTTCGTCGTAGGGCGGCGGCGGCTCGGGCCACTGCGGCATCGCCTGGATCGCGCGATCGACCGCGCTGAGCGCTTCGTTGTAGCGGCGATGCGCGTCGGCGCGCTCGGCAAGCAGGCGATTGAGTAGGGCCGCAGACGGCATCGACGGCACAGAACGATCTTGCTCAGGCATTGGCGGCACGGTTGATCTTACGGGATCTCGAACCACGCCGCGAGGGCGCGCACGTCGGCATTGCCGGGTTCGCGCTCGAACGGCCGGAAGCCCGGGCCGGAATGAATGTGGACCTCCCACGCCGCGGCGTCGCCCAGCGGCGGCAACGTCACCTCGCGGCGTTCGCCAGGGGTCAACGAATAAGACTGCGACCACTCGCCCACCGAGATCCCAATCGTCGTCGCCGCCGCTCCCGCGGTGAAGGCGATTGGCAAGCCGGCCTGCCGCGCGGCGTCGTCTGCGTCGATGACCAGAGTGGCGCTCCCCTCGGCGCGGGTCCAGAAACCGGTGGGTTCGAGGTAGACGCGCTCGTCGAAGACGAACGCGCGCGCGCGGCCGTAGCGCGCGGCCCGTACGGCCGAACGACCGTCGGCGTTGGCCGGCTCGTGGACCTGCAGCGGCCGCACGCGCATGGCCGACGCGCCGTCGGCCGCCGTCGAATCGGCGCGCATGCTGAGCGACGACACCGCGACCGGGAGGCGGAGCGTCAACACGGGCCCGGTGACGGACTCGAGCAGCGCATTGTTCGGGCCAACGAACACGGCCAGCTTGCCGTCTGCTGTGGGTGTTGTGCCTTCCACGACGTACTCACCCGCGGGCACGCGCGCCAGGCGCAACAGCGCGGCGTTGCGCTCGGCGGGGGCCTCGATCGCCAATCGCTGGAGGAACTCCACTCGCGGCATCGGTCGCGCGCGGCCGGCATCGAGAAACGACACGTGCCACGGCCTGAAGGCGCCCCACAAGGCAAGCGCGGAGCGATCGCGCGCAGGACCGGCAATCCCGTGCACGGTCCACACGATCCACGTGCTGGCCATCACCAGCACCGCGCCGCTGAAGGCGGTCAGCGCCCACGCCGCCCCGCGTCCCGCGCGCATGCGGCTGATCGCGAAGGCGTCGATGGCGACACACGCGATGGCGATGAGCCACGGCGCGGCGTCGAGCCACGCGCCGGCCACGCCGTCGCGGTGCACGCTCGGCAGGGCCATCGCCAGATCGACATGGAGGGCCAGCCACTCGAAGGTGGGATCGAACAGGTGGCGCGAGTTGAAGACCAGGCGCCCGGCATCCACCGTCAGGCGCGGCACGATCAAGGCGGCGCTGACGAGCAGCAACAACAACGTCACCGCCCGGAGCCAAGCGACCGACCACGCGCAGGCAATCGCGATCGCGGCCAGCGGAAGGATCGCGGCAATGAATCGTGCCGGCGCGCTCGTGCCGCCCCACCACATCGCGTAGGTGGACACGGCGAGCACATACGGCACGGCGATCACCACCAACTCGATCGCCAGGCGGGGACGCCGGCGCAGCAGCACCACGAGTCCCATCAACGCCATCGCAGACACCGGCGCAGTGGTGATCACGCCGAACTGCTGGTCCACCAGCAATCCGGTCACGCCGCGCCCGATGTAGGTCAGCGAGGAGTCCAGGTCTTTCCCGTACGGCGCCGCCGGACTGGGCGTACCCCAGATCACCCAGAAGTACGCGAACCAGGCCGCGGCGGCGACGACGGGCACGGCGAGCAACACCGCCACGCGCGACATCGCCAACGGCCGCAGGGCAAGCCGAGCGATCGTGATCACCGCAAGCGTGGCCGACAACAACGCGAACCGCGTGTGCAGCCACGGCAGGATTGCGAGCGCAGCCCCGATCCCCAGCAGCATCCTCGGGGATGGATCCCAGGACTGGTCGAGCCGCACGATGAGCCACATGCCGGCCATCACGAGCAGCGCGCCCATGCCGTCCGGGTAAATGGTGAAGGTGTGAAAGATGAACGGCGCCGTCGCGAACACGGCGGCCGCCCCCACCCATGCGCCCGCCACGCTCCCCGACACCCGCCACGCGGTGATCCACGTGAGCGCGGCGGTGAAGCCCGCGATCAGGATCACCATGATCGCTGCGCCGGCATGACCCGCCACCGCAAACGCGGGCAGCACCACCACCGACACGCCGGGCGAATGAATCGAATAGATTTCCCCGCTTGTCGATCGCTGCAGGAAGTGCGGTTGCAACCGGCCGCCGAAGTACTCGAGATAACTGCCGGCAGCGTAGTTGTTCTCGACCCGCAGGTCACGGTCGGCGAGCAGGCTCTGCGTGGCCACCAGGTAATGCGGTTCGTCGCCACCAGGAACGACATTACGAAGGGCGGTGAATGCCCAGGCCGAGAGCGCGATTGCAAAGACCGCGGCCGCCCATGAGGCCGGGCGTGGATCGGCCAGGATGCCGGGCACTGTCCGCGGGCGCGCGAAGATCAATCCAGCCGCCACCAGCGCCCAGACGAGGGCCTCAATGGGGCCCTGGAAGAGCATGAAGACCGAAGGGATAGGCCCAGGCAGGAACGGCAGCCAGATCAGGAAGCTGATCGCGAGCGGCCACGCCGCCTCAATGTGCAGCGCCAGCGCCTTCGCAGCCGCGAGGGCCGCGAGCATCGCGATCAGGAGCAGCGATAGTGAGGGGAACGCGGCGACGCGATCCGCGCCGCCGCTGGTAAAACCGACAATGCCCGCTGAGAGCCACGCCGTGGCCCCGGCCAGCAGCGCGAGGATCGACGCCGCAATGCGCGCGCGCCGAGACATCGGCACCTGACGGCTGTTAGAAGCGGGTCCTTATGCCGAAGCCAAACTGGACGCCGCCCACGTCGGTCGACTGCGGGCCGCTGATCATGTCGATGTCGCCGCTCGCCTGGGTGAAGCGCACGAATCCGCCCGCGCCGACGCGGATGTCATCGTTGCTCCACAGGACGTAGGTGGCATCGACGCCTACGTTGTAGCCGGTGAAGCTCTTCTTCTGTGTGGTCACACTCGGCTCGGCCACCACCGTCGTGAAGGGCGGGCCTTGCTCGCCGATATCGACGTCGGTCACCACATCCTGTTCGAGGCGGAAAAACGACGGGCCCCCAAATACCAGGACGTCGAACTTCTCGTTGATCGGCACGACCCAGCCGAACACCAGGTGCACGGCCTGTTCCTCGCGCTCGAGAACCACGTCCTGATCGAGTTGGCGCGGACGGTTGAAGAAGATTGGGCTCGGAATCGATCCGGTCAACTGCGAGTCGGTGTCATTATCTTCCTGGTGGTATCCCACGCCCACCGTGAAGTTGCGCCACACGCGCACGCCGAAGCCGAAGTCGATCAGGCTGCCCGAGGTCCACTCGGTGCTTGACGTGACCGTGGCCGCCTCTTCGTAGATCGTCAAGTTCGCCGTTTCGGTGAGCGCCGACGTCCCAGACTCCACGCCGAAGGAGAAATTGGCATAGCCACGGTCGGCCCACGTGCCGCCTTGCGCCTGCGCGTCCCTGGCTAATCCTGCACACACTCCGCACAACACGAACAACACTAAAACGGACTGCTTCATTGATTCCTTGGCTCCAAAGGTCGGGTTGTATGGGGTCTGGGAGGACCCTCGGACCATGATGGTAGCATGAGTACCCAGCTGAACCGGGCGCGATTGTCACTAAAAATTACAGTTTAGGTTGGTCTGGCTCAAACTCTGATACAATCCCTCCGGCGATGTGGGTCGTGCTGGTTCCCAGCCTGCCACTTCTCACAGCATTCTGCCAGCCACATCTTGGAGATCTAGGTTGATGAAGTTTGATATTCGTGTCGGTACTTGTCTGGCTGTAATTGCGGTTTCAGCTGCGTGCTCGAAGTCGCCCGAGGCCCCCACGGGTCCGTCAGCAGCTGCGGTCACCACGTCCGCTGCCACCAACGCCGACGGCTCAACCCTCAAGTTCAATTCTCCAGCCCTCGTCGCACCGGTCGAACGGGCCCGCGCTGAAGATCGCCGCCCGACGCTCGTGTGGGCCAATGCCACCGCGAAGTACGGTGCGGTGGGCGTGGCCTACGATCTCGAAGTCAGCACGCCCGCCGCGGTGGTCTACACGCAGACGGTCGGTGAAACGCCGGACTTCGGCGCGCACCTCGTCCCCTTCGACCTCGAGTACGACACGGTCTATTCGTGGCGCGTGCGCAGCCGCGTCGGCGACGAGTTCGGACCGTGGTCGGCCTGGGCCGAGTTCATCTCGCCCACTCGCCCGGCCCCGGCGGTCCCCACCGGCGGCGGCAGCGCCAGTGCGTGCGCCGCGCCGCTCTCGCCGATGGGACCTGGTGAGACGCGCAAGCCGCGTCCGAATCACTCGAGCGTGGTTCGTAGCGTCGCGAGCGCGTTCCCGGGTGCGCTCCGCAATTCCTGCCAGGAGCACGGCGGCAGCTGGGAATTCATGGATCGCACCGTCGACGCGCTGCGCTCGATCGATGGCCGGTACGGCTACAACGCCAAGCGCGGCAACATGAACGACCCATCACTTGATGTGGTGAGCTACTTCTACGGTAACCACACCGAATTCCACGGCAGCCCACAGGTGTACATTTTCGACATCATCTCAGGGCACTGCGGCTCCAACCCTGCGACGTTCTGGGGCGACGTGACGGACATCACCTTCCAATCGGGCACCCTCGGCCGGACGATGTATCCGCGTCCGGGCCGCAACGTGACGTCCACGGTCTGCGGTCAGTAGCAGGGAATCGAGTGGAGGCCCGCGACAACCCCGCCTCCACCTCACGCCTTGGCTGAAGACACCTTCTACAAGTCGTTCTCCGAAAAACAACTCACCACCTACGGTAGCGGGCGCCGCTCGAAGATCGAGCGTCACCGCCTCGCGCTGCTGCACCACTTTGCGAATCCTCCCGGCGCGATGTTCGAGATCGGCCCGGGCCACGGTACGCTCGGCGAGCTCGCCGTCACGGCCGGCTGGAACTACACCGCCGTCGAGACCAGCCCGTTCCTGATCGACGTGCTTCGCAAGAAGGGCCTCACCGTCATCGAGTCGTGGACGCCGCCGTTCCCGATGGCCGATGCGTCGGCCGACGTGGTCTACGCCGATCAGATCCTCGAGCACATGCGCGGCATCGACGATGCGCGGCAGTTCACCGCGGAGGCACGTCGGTCGCTGCGCCCGGGCGGACATTTCTTCGTCGTGGTGCCGAATTACCTGAAGGAGCGCGACTTCTTCTGGGACGTCGACTACACGCACAACTTCGTGACCACGCCGCGCCGGATGCGGCAGCTGCTCTATGACGGCGGCTTCGAGATCCTGCATCTCGAGCGGGCGATCGGCGTCTCCACCGGCATCGCTCGTGATGTGCTGTCGGCGGCCAAGCTCTTCGTCAACGTTCCGGGCGTGGACACCCTGTCTCGGTACACCGGCACCGAAGATCTCATCTTCAAGATCCGCAAGAACCTCTTCGAGACCCTCACCTTCGTTGCTCGTAAGCCGGGCGAAGCTCCGCGCGCGACCCGATAATGCAACCCACGCTCCGCTCGCCCGGGGCTATTTCGTTTTCGCCCCGCTCCACGGGGCGCGGTAGATGATTCTTCGTCTCGCGATCACTGCGGCGATCCTCGCGTACCTCGCCAGCCGCATCGACATGGGCGAGGCGGCGCGGGCCATCGCGGCGATCAGCGTGCCGCATCTCATCCTCGTCTTGCTGATGGTCGCGATCGATCGCGCGGTGATGATCCTGCGCTGGGTGCTGCTGCTCCGCGCGAGCGGCAACCCGATTTCCACACCGGATGCGACGCGGCTGTTCCTGGTGAGCTCGTTCGTCGGCAGCTTCCTGCCCGCGGGCATTGGTGCCGACGCGGCGCGCGCCTACGGTTTGGCACGAGGCACCAGGCACGAGGCACCGGCTGCGGCCGAGCAGTCCTCTGCGAGCGAGGCCGTGGCATCGGTGGCCGTCGATCGGCTGCTCGGCGTGGCATCGCTGGTGCTGATGGCGGTCATCGGCGTCATTGCCTGGGCGCCTCAAGGCCGCACGGACTGGCGGATCGCGGCCGCCATTGGCGTCGCGCTGGTCGCGTGCGTGGCGGTGTTCTGGGCCAACGAATGGATGCGCTGGATCATTCCCGCCCATCGGCACGGGGGATTCATCACCCGCCGGGTCTTACGCCTCTCGGACGCGGTCGGCCGCTACCGCGACCGTCGCGGCGTCCTCGTGCATGTGCTGGTGTGGTCGATCGTGGTGCAGGTCTTGCGCATCACCCAAGCCTACGTGCTCGGGCTGGGTCTGGGCATGACCGTGCCGTTCACCTATTACCTGCTCTTCATGCCGCTGGGCTTGCTCATGCTCCTGCTGCCGATTTCGATTAGCGGCTTCGGGCTTCCTCAAGGCGTAATCGTGTGGCTTCTCAGGCCGATGGGCGTACCAGACAGCCAGTCTTTTGCTCTGTCGACTCTGATCGTACTGACGGGCTTGGCCGGCAACCTCCCGGGATTGTTCCTGTGGCTTCGAGATCGACGAACCTAAAGGTACGTCGCCGCTGGACCTGAGGCAGCACTTGGATCCTGAGGCAGCACCTGGACCCTGAGGCAGCACCTGGACCCTGAGGCAGCACCTGGACCCTGAGGCAGCACCTGAACCCTGAGGCAGCACCTGAAC
>JALDXK010000287.1:0-7420 GCA_032155105.1 Acidobacteriota bacterium | reverse complement strand
CGCACCTTGGGTTGCTACCCGCTGAGCGGCGCCATCGAGAGCGACGCCGCCAGCGTCGACGACATCATCCGCGAAACCATGCACGCGACTTCCTCGGAACGGCAAGGCCGCCTCATCGACAGCGATCAACCGGCGTCGATGGAGATCAAGAAGCAGGAAGGCTACTTCTGACCCCGCCACCGCTCCGGTTCATCACCTGTGGCAGTGTCGACGATGGCAAGTCGACGTTGATTGGCCGGCTGCTGTACGACAGCAAGCGGGTGTTCGACGACCAGCTGCGCGCGCTGCAAAGCGACTCGCACCAGTTCGGCACACAGGGCGAGGCCCTCGACTTCGCGCTGCTGGTCGACGGCCTCCAGGCCGAACGCGAGCAGGGCATCACCATCGACGTCGCGTATCGCTTCTTCAGCACCGAGGCGCGATCGTTCATCGTGGCCGACACGCCGGGGCACGAACAGTACACCCGCAACATGGCGACAGGCGCGTCGACGGCGTCGCTGGCGGTCTTGCTGGTCGATGCCCGCAAGGGCATTCTCACGCAGACGCGGCGACACACGCGGATCGTGACGATGTTCGGCGTCCGCCAGCTGGTGCTGGCCGTCAACAAGATCGACCTCGTTGACTTTTCCGAACCGGTGTTCGCCGCCATCGTTGACGAATTCGCCGGCTTTGCGCGCCAGCTCGGCATCAGTGAATCGATCGCCATTCCGACGTGCGCGACAGCGGGAGACAACGTCGCCGTTCCGAGCGTCCGCCTGCCGTGGTATTCGGGACCCACGTTGCTGCAGGCGCTGGAACGGGCCGCCGCTGAGCCCGAAGACACCCACCGTCCGTTCCGCCTCCCAGTTCAATCCGTCAGCCGGCCCTCGCTCGATTTTCGCGGCTATTGTGGACGTGTTGCCAGCGGACGCATCCAGGCCGGCGATTCCATTCGCGTCCAGCCTTCGGGCCTGGTCACGACGGTCAGGCAGATCCACGGACGCAACAGCCAGGCCGCGCGCGCCGGTGAATCGATCCTGATGACGCTGGATCACGAGATCGATATCAGCCGGGGCGATGTGCTCAGCGCGTCGGCGGCGCCCGCTGAGATCGCCGATCAATTCGAGGCCACCCTGCTGTGGATGGGCGATCACGAGCTGATGGCAGGCCGCCCTTACTTCCTCAAGATTCATACGAAAGAAGTATCCGCGGCTGTTACCGACATCAAGTATCGTCTTGACGTCAATACCGGTGCCAAGCTGGCGGCGAAGGTACTGGCCTTGAACGAGATCGCGGCCGTGAACCTCTCGACGTCACAGGCCATCACGTTCGAGCCGTATGCGGTCAATCGTCGGCTCGGCGCCTTCATTCTGGTCGACAAGCAGACGAACGACACGGTCGGCGCCGGCATGATTCAGCATGCGCTGCGCCGCTCGGCCAACGTCCACTGGCAGAATCTCGACGTCACCAAGGCATCGAGGGCGGTCCAGAAACACCAGAAACCCGTCTGCCTGTGGTTTACCGGCCTGTCAGGATCCGGCAAGTCCACCATTGCCAACCTGGTCGAGCGAAAGCTTCTGGCCGCGGGACGTCACACGTATTTGCTCGACGGCGACAATGTCCGGCACGGGTTGAATCGCGACCTGGGATTCACCGAAGCGGATCGCGTCGAGAACATCCGTCGCGTCGCGGAAGTAGCGCGGCTAATGATCGATGCCGGGCTGATAGTGTTAGTGTCGTTTATTTCTCCATTCCGTTCGGAACGAAGAATGGCTCGAGAGTTGATGGCGCCGGACGAGTTCGTCGAGATCTTCATCGACACGCCGCTCGAGGAATGCGAGCGCCGCGATCCAAAGGGTTTGTACGCCAAGGCGCGGCAAGGACTCGTGAAGAACTTTACTGGTATCGATAGCGCCTATGAGGCTCCCGAAGCTCCTGAGTTGACCTTGAAGACCGTCGTCCACGATGCCGGCACCTGCGCCGACATGATTTGCCGGTTAGTGCTCTAGTCCGCCGGCCCCTCCTTGGACATCCTCTATTTTGCGCTCGCGGGCTTTCTCGCCCAGATGGTCGACGGTGCGCTTGGCATGGCGTACGGCGTGACCTGTAATTCGCTGCTGCTGTCGTTCGGCTACCCGCCCGCCGCCGCGAGCGCCAGTGTCCATCTCGCCGAGGTCGCCACGAGCGGGGTCTCGGGTCACTTTCACTGGCGGCTCGGTAACGTCGATCGCAGCGTCTTCAAGGCGCTGGTCGTCCCAGGCATGCTCGGTGGTGTCCTCGGCGCCTGGGCTCTCTCGAGCTTGCCCGGGGAGATGGTTCGCCCATGGATTGCCGTCTACCTCGCGTTGATGGGCATCCGCATCCTGTATAAGGCGATGCGAACGATGCCCATCGCCCGGCCGCGATTGCCGCGTCTCCGCTTGCTGGGGTTCGTCGGGGGTTTCCTGGACGCGATGGGTGGCGGCGGGTGGGGGCCGATTGTGACCACCACACTGGTGGGCCGCGGACACGACCCGCGAGTGGCGATCGGTTCCGTCAATCGGGCGGAGTTCTTCGTCACGCTGGCCGCGTCGTTCACGTTCGCGTGGTCGCTGGGGATCAGCCACTGGCGCGTGGTGCTGGGCCTGTGTCTCGGCGGCGTCATCGCCGCGCCACTCGGCGCTCACCTGGCGCGTTGGGTGAAGGCCGAGATTCTGATGATGCTGATCGGCGTGTTGATCATCGTCCTCAGCTTGCGCACAGTCGCTATGTCGCTTGGTGTTATCTAACGTCGGATGGAGTCGCTCGCGAAAACGGATGGATCAACTCCGGTCGACTGACCTCTTGGAACGCTCTCGCGAACACCTCGTATGGCACGTCACCGAGCGCGAAGCGGAGACGCTCATACAGATGCGCAGGCTCCACGGCGAACCGGGGGAAGCAGAGCAGTGTGAGTGGAATACTGTGCCGAGCGAGCACCAGCAGGAGCTTATGAAACTGTTCGGCGAGGACGGCCTCTTGCTGGTCGGGCTGTTGAGTGTGCCAGAGCCCACCTGGGATCGCGTCGGGGGCCGTGCCAACCGCCGTGGGATCGCTGCGTCTGACGACGTCCCGCCGACTCTCGGCCGCCGCGTACAGATCGCGCATCGGCACGAGGGCATGATCGACCACAACCTCACCACGGTCGAGCACGTCCCCCAGATAGTCGCAGAGCCACGGACTTTTCACGATGTACGGTGCATCGCGGTCACGGATATCCCACTCCATCCCCGCCTGGCAGTTCGGATAGACCCCCGTGACCTCGTCGGGAAATCCGGTATCGAAGCCCAGCCGCGTGAACAGCTGCACGAGGAACGTCGTGCCCGCCCGGCCCGTGCCCGAAATAATCAAGTGGTGTCGTGCCATCTCCCCTCCGTTGAATCCCGACCACGTAACACACACACCTTCGCACAGGAGGACACCTGCGAGCCTAATTCCTTCATCAAACAGGCAGGCCGTGACGGGTCCACGCCCGACACAGATCGCAGTTCAAGGTGAAATCGGAGCGCCCGCCGGCGGGGCCCGCAAAGCCTCCCTAGCCCGTTCACCCGTCCTGCCGAGCGAGCTGCCCGCCATTGTATTTCTCGTAGCCGCATCCTCGTCGAAAGGCTTGCTCAAGGACCCTGAATTCCTACCCAAGAGCCTCCACCGGCAAAGACTCCTCGGTGCTGATGCACCTAGCCCGAAAGGCGTTCCACCCTTCGCCCCCGCCGTTCCCCTTACTGCACATCGACACCACGGGAAGTTCAAGGATATGTACGCCCACCGTGCACGCATGGCCAACGAATCAGGTATGCGCTTGCTGGTGCATCGCAATGAAGCAGGCCTGGCGGCAGGCGTGAGCCCTATTACTCACCGATCAAGCTATTACACCGATGTGATGGAGAACGAGGCTCTCAAGCAGGCGCTCGACGCGTACCGTCTCGGCGTTGTCTTTGGCGGTGCGCGCCGGACGAGGCCTAGTGCGGGCAAGTACTCGTTCCAGAAATAGTCGGGGCTGTAGCGCTTCCAGATCTCCTCGGGCGTCAGGCGCGGGTTGGCATACACCAGCCCACACTCGTTGCACTCCACGAGCTGCAGACGAACTTGTGATAGCGAGGGCGGTAGCCCTTGCCGTCGCACACCGGGCAGCATGGCAGCGTCGTGTCGCCGGCGCGTTCACGGTGCGTCACCCGCGCAAAGCAGGTGCGGAGTGATGAAGACATCGAACGTGATGAATCCACCTGGCGCGAGTGACTTCTTCAGGGCAAGCAGCATGGCTTGATTTCCGGGTGGATACATGTGCGTAATAAAGGCACTCGACAGGTAGATGACATCGAACTGGCGGCCCACGACGTCGACGCGGGCATGTCGTTCGTCGCAAACAGGAAGTTGGGCTCCTTAGCGAAGGCACGAGCCGATCACTGGCGCAGTGGGCGGACATCGAGGCCAGCTGGAGCGCAGGCAAATGTGCGACAATCTTGGACGCTTTAGATGCGTTTCCAGAAAAATGCCCTAGCCGCGACGGAATCATCTTTCATCGGGCGGCACCATCAGGCTTTGACCACGCTCGGGCTGATGGCATGCCAGGGTGGCTTCGTGGCCGCGATCGTGTTCGTTTCGCTCGGCGCATTCGACTGGAATTTTCGTGTCCCATTACAGTTCTCAGACGACGCGCTCGTCTATCTTGTCCAGAGCAAGAGCACCTTCGAGAACGGCTGGTGGTGGGTGAATCCGCGCCAGGCGGCGCCGTCCGGCCTCCACGCTCTACTCTTCCCCTCTAACTCGAACGTCGATCAGGCGATCGTCTGGCTGCTGCGGTGGATCTTCAACAGCCCGATGACTGCGACGAACTTCGCGTGGATCGCGATGCTGATGCTGAGCGGTGTGAGCGCCACCTTCGGGCTCCGCTCGCTTGGATTCTCCCGAATCGCCAGCCTCACCGCGGGTACTCTCTTCGCGCTCAGCCCGTACGCGCTCTATCGCAACCTCGGCCACTTCAGCCTGGTCACCTATCTCGTGCCGTTTCCCGCGGTGGCGGCGATACAGCTCTCGCTCGGCACCGTGCCGAACTGGAAGAAGTCTCTCGCGCTAGTGGCCGGCTGCGTCCTGTTGGGACTCAATTACATCTACTACGCCTTCTTCGGCTGCTTCTTCATCGCGATGGGCGCCGCAGCGGGGTACGTCGCGTCGCTGAACAGCCGAGTGCTTCGCGCTGCCGGCCTATGGATAGGCCTTATCGTGGTCTGCGCCGCGCTGAACTATGCGCCCAGCGTCTTCGCGTACGCGCGTGAAGGCGCCCCGATCATCGTCCGCGAAAAGGCGCCCGCCGAAGCGGAAATATACGGGCTGAAGCTTCGACAGCTCGTCAGCCCCGTGTTCGAGCATACGTTCGGCCCGTTTCGGGCGTGGACCCGCAAGGAGGCCGCCGCGCAGTTTCCCCTCGACACCGAGAACATGATTTCCCGCCTCGGCGTCGTTGGCACGATGGGTTTTGTTGCGGCAATCCTTGCCGTGCTCGTCTTCGGAAGCTCAGACCGGATGCCGCCGGCGATAACGAGCGCGGGCCAGCTTACGATTTCCGGTCTCCTGCTGGCGACCGTCGGGGGCTTCGGGAGCCTCTTCAACCTTCTGGTCACGACCGACATCCGCGCGTACAACCGGATCGCTCCCTTCCTCGTGTTCTTCGCGCTCGTGGCAGTCGCGGTAGCGATCGACAGGGTCCTGGCACGCCGGCGCGCGGCCGGCGCCGTGCTTGCGGCCGCAGTGCTCATCGTCGGGCTCTGGGATCAGATTCAGGCAATTCGCCCGCTTGCGGACGTGAGACGCACGATCGAAGCGGAGTTCCTGGCCGTCCACCACTTCGTGTACGCGCTCGAGAAGGCGATTCCACATGGCGCCACCGTGCTCCAGCTGCCGTTCACGATGTATCTCAACGACAGCGGCTACGCCCGCATGCGGCCGTACGATCACTTCAAGCCGTACATCGTGTCCCTCGACGCGAAATGGAGCTATCCCGCCATGTCAAATCGTCAGTTTGCCTGGCAGGAGGCAGCGGCACAGCTCGACCCGGCCGATCTCACGTCGCTCGCCGCAGCTACCGGGTATCAGTTCATCCTGCTCGATCGCTACGGATATCCCGACAACGCGGTCGCAGTGCTTGCCGCGCTGAAAGCCGTCCCAGGCGTGAAGCTTCTCCTTGAGGGCGAGCGGTACGTCGCCATCGACATCACGGCGGTTGCGGCGCCGCTGACGACCGTCGCTGGCCAGCCGATCGATGACTTCGTTGCCGATCGTCCCGCGACGTCGCGGCTGGCCGCGTGCGGCAGCGCGCCCACGTTTGGCATGGATCGGATCGGCCTGCAGACCTCTCCACCGCTCGCTGGGCCGATCGACGTCGATCGATCGCGCGATCTCGCGGTCTCCGGGTGGGCGGTCACGCCCGAGGGCAATACCCTCGGATCCGATCTCGAAATCGCCATTGACGGGGCCCCGTTCGCGGCGGTGTACGGCTTCGATCGCCCCGACGTGGCCGCATATTTGAAGGTGCCCGCTGCGCAGCGCAGCGGCTTCCGGGCCTTTGTGCCCGCCGCCTCGTTGACGCCGGGGGCGCACACGCTGGCGCTCCGTGTGCAGTCCCGGACGCAGGCGTGCTTCTACGAGACGCAGGCGATCCCGTTCGTCGTACACTGAGGCGGCGCCGACTGCTGACCTGTGACATGAAACTCAATACGAAACGCGTCCTCGTGACCGGTGCTGACGGGTTCATCGGATCCCATCTGGTGCAGCGTCTGGTGCAAGAGGGGACGTCGGTTCGCGCGCTCGCACAGTACAACTCGTTCAACTCCTGGGGCTGGCTCGAGGAGTTGCCGTCGCTCGATCGAGTCGAGGTCGTCGCCGGAGACATCCGCGACCCTCACTTCTGCCACGGGCTGCTCGCCGGCATCGACGTGGTATTCCACCTGGCGGCGCTCATTCCGATTCCCTACTCCTACAGCGCGCCCGACAGCTACGTGGACACCAACGTGAAGGGCACGCTCAACCTGTGCCAGGCGGCGCGTGCGCACGGGATCGAGAGGTTCGTGCACACTTCGACGAGCGAGGTGTACGGCACCGCCCAGTACGTCCCGATCGACGAAAAGCACCCGCTCGTCCCGCAGTCCCCGTACAGCGCCACGAAGATCGCCGCCGACTCCCTGGCGCTCAGTTTCTTCTATTCGTTCGATCTGCCGCTGGTCGTGGCCCGGCCGTTCAACACGTACGGGCCGCGGCAGTCGGCCAGGGCCGTCATTCCGACCATCATCTCGCAGCTCGCCGCGGGGGTCCAAGACGTCCGCCTGGGCGACGTGACGACGACCCGCGACTTCACGTTCGTGGAGGACACCTGTCGCGGGCTGATCGCGATTGCCGAGCACGACGGCGGTCTCGGTGAGGTGTTCAACAT
>JALDXK010000286.1:0-7441 GCA_032155105.1 Acidobacteriota bacterium | reverse complement strand
CGCCCAACTTCCAGGTGGACATGCGCGGCTTCGGCATTTCCGGCGACCAGAACACGCTGGTGCTGCTCGACGGCATACGCATCAGCGAGAACGAGCAGACCACGGTCAACTGGACCGGCATACCGCTCAGCGCGATCGAGCGCATCGAGATCATGCGCGGCTCGGGTGCGGTGCTCTACGGCGGGGGCGCGACCGGCGGCACCATCAACATCATCACCAAGACGCCCGTGTCCGGGCAGCGCTCGGCGTCGATCTACGGCGGGGCTGCAACGTACGGCACGAACGAAGCCGGCGTCGGCGTCAATCTCGGCAGCGAGAACGTTTCGCTCAATTTCTACGGCACGTATTTCAACACCGACAACTACCGCGACAACAACGAGATGCGCCAGAAGAACGCGCTCGCCGACGTCCGCTGGGCAGGCGCCCGCGGGAGCCTGTCGCTCAAGTTCGGCGCTGACGACCAGCATTTGAGGCTACCGGGGGCGCTCTCCGAGGCGCAGATCGCGGCCGACCGCAGGCAGGCCGCGACGCCGGACGACTTCAGCAATCGAACCGGCGGGTTTGTCGTCGCCGGCGGCGAGTGGCGCGTTGGCGCCGCCACCCTCGCCGCCGACCTCGGCTACCGTGAGAAGGACATCAAGGCCAGCATCATCGGCAGCCCCATCGACTCCGACACCAGCGTGTGGTCGTTCTCGCCGCGGCTCAAGCTGCCCCATCAACTCGGCGGCTGGCGTCATAACCTGGTTATGGGGGTGGATTGGGACGACTGGTCGTTCGAGAACCGGACTTCCGTTCCCACTTTCCCGCCCGGGTCTCCTCCTTCCCCGCGGCAACCGGACGCGTTTCAGCGCAACCAGGCCGTCTATCTGCAGAACTCGACGGCGATAGGGGAATCATGGAACGTGTCGCTGGGCGGCCGGCTCCAGCGGGTGGAGTACGGCGTCACCGACCTTGCCAATCCGGCTGAATCGGAAGAGCGCACGCGCAACCTCACCGCGTACGAAGTCGGGGTGCGTTACCGCCTGAACCCCGCGCTCTCCCCGTACGCCAAGGCCGGTACCAGCTTCCGCGTCCCGAACGTCAACGACGTCTACAACCTTTTCACCGGCGTCGTGAGCCTGCTCGAGCCGCAGACCTCCCACGAGCAGGAGATCGGCGTCGATCTCCGCTCCGGACCCCGTACCTACCGGCTTGCCCTCTACCACATCACTACCGACAACGAGCTGTATTTCGACCCGGTGACCTTCACCAATCGCAACCTGCCGCCGACGCGCCGGCAGGGCGTGGAAGCGGAGGGCAAGTGGCGCGTGAGCGCCGCGGTCGATTTTCTCCTGAACTACACCTACGCCCAGTCGGAATTCCGCTCCGGTGACTTCGGCGGCGTGCCGATCGCGGGGAACGAGGTGCCGCTCGTGCCGCGTCACGCGGCCAACGCCGGCGCGGGGTGGGCCTTCGCTCCGCGCGCCCGCGGAGATGTCGTGGTGCGCTACGTGGGCGAGCAGGTGTTCGACGGCGACGAGACCAACAGCTTCGGCCGCAAGATGCCGTCATACACGGTGGTGGACCTCAAGCTGACCTACCAGAGCGGCGGCTGGCTGCTCGGCGCCGGCGTGAAGAACCTGTTCGACGAGAAGTATTTCAACTACGGAGTATTCGATTCCTTCACGCCGACGTTCTTCGCCTATCCACAGCCGGAGCGCTCGTACTTCGCGACGGCGCAGTACACCTTCCGCTGACATGCAAAGAGCGTGATTTGTGATTGGTGATTTGTGATTCGACCTGGTTGTCGACCCTGACGTCCGCGTGGCGGATGAATTGAAGGGGATCGATTCACGAATCACGATTCACGAATCACGCCTTTCCCGTAGGGGGCCGTTTTGCTATCGTGCGCGTCATGCCGACAGCCACGACCTCGCAGCTTTACCGGCGGCTGCTCTCGCACGTGAAGCCGTACTGGGCCATGTTCCTGCTGGGCATCCTGGGAATGGTGGTGTACGCGGCGACCGCGCCCGCCTTGCCGGCGCTGGCGAAGCCGCTCATCGAAGGCACGTTTGTCGAGAAGGATCCGGTGGTGCTGGAATGGCTGCCGGTGGCGATCATCCTGCTTTTCGTCGTGCGCGGCCTCGCCACTTTCGTCGCCGCCTACGGCATGAACTGGGTGGGGACGCGGCTGGTGACGGACCTGCGCAATGCCATGTTCGCGAAGCTCCTGGCGCTGCCCGCCGCGTTCTATGAGCAGCGACCGTCCGGCACGCTCATCTCCAAGCTCACCTTCGACGTGACGCAGGTGACGCTGGCCGCGACCAGCGCCCTGACCATCGTGTTCCGGGACATGCTCGTGATCCTGGGGCTGCTCGCCTACCTGCTCTGGCTCGACTGGCAATTCACGCTGTTCGCGCTGGCTACGGTGCCGATCGTGGTCGGAGTCGTGCAGATCCTGAGCATCCGCCTGCGCAGGTCGAGCCGCGAAGTCCAGGACGCGATGGGGCGCATCACGCAGGTGATCGAGGAGGCGATCGACGGGCACAAGGTGGTAAAGCTCTTCGGCGGACAGGACTACGAAAGCCGCCGCTTCGACCAGGAGGCGAACCACGTGCGGCGGCACACGATGAAGCAGGCGGCGGCGGTTGCGGCGAGCGCGCCCATCGTCCAGCTGGTCGCGGCGATCGCGCTCGCCGTCGTCATCTGGTTCGCGATGGGACAATCGAGCGCCGCGCAGCTTTCGGTCGGGGATTTTGCAGCGTTCATCACCGGGATGCTGCTGCTGATGGCGCCTCTGAAGCGCGTCACCGACATCAACGAGTATCTGCAGAAGGGGCTCACCGCCGCCGAGAGCGTCTTCAGGCTGATCGACGAGGAGTCGGAGACGGACGGCGGCACGCGCACGCTGGGCCGCGCCCGGGGCGACATCCGCTTCGAGAACGTATCCTTCACCTACGGCGATCCCGCGCAGCCGGCGCTCGAGGCGATCGACCTCGCGATCGCGCCGGGGCAGACCGTCGCGCTCGTCGGGCCGTCGGGCGCAGGCAAGACGACGCTCGCCAACCTGGTGCCGCGCTTCTATCACCCGACTCGCGGGCGCGTGCTGCTGGACGGGCAGGACCTGGAAAGTCTCTCGCTCAAGAGCCTGCGCGCCAATATCGCGCTGGTGTCGCAGGACGTGGTGCTGTTCAACGATACGCTCGCCGCCAACATCGCCTACGGCGCGATGAACGGGATGACGGAGAGAGATATCACGGCTGCTGCCGAGGCGGCGCACGCGATGGAGTTCATTAGCGCCATGCCGCAGGGCCTCGCCACGCTGATAGGCGAAAACGGGGTCAAGCTCTCCGGCGGGCAGCGCCAGCGGCTGGCGATCGCGCGGGCGCTCCTCAAGAACGCACCGGTGCTGGTGCTCGACGAGGCGACGTCCGCGCTCGATACCGAATCGGAGCGCCACGTGCAGGCGGCGCTGGAGGCACTGATGCGGGGGCGCACGACCATCGTCATCGCTCACCGGCTGTCCACCGTCGAAAACGCGGACCGCATCGTGGTGCTCGACCGCGGCCGCATCGCGGAGACCGGCACCCACCGCGAGCTGTTGGAGCGCGGCGGCATCTACGACAAACTGTACCGCATCCAGTTCGCTCCTTCCTGAGCCATGCCGCATCTATCCGTCGTCACTCCGGTATACCGCGCCGAGGACTATCTCGAGGAGCTTTACCGCCGGCTCGTCGCCGCGCTCGCGGGCATCACGCAGGATTTCGGGACATGACACCCTCGGTGCCCTCCAGGCATTCCATCGTCTGGTGGGTCGTCCTCGCGCTGGCGGTCGTTCTCTACTATTTCCGCTTCCGCATCGGTACCGCTGGTCCCGAAGGGATAACGGCTGTGTACTTGATGTCCCCGGACGCTTCCGCCGGGGCTTGCCTGATGAGGGGAGAGCGGCTGGCGACGTGCGCGACCGGCTTCCCCTACCCGCCGTTGTTCGCCTTGCTCGCGGTCCCCTTCACGTTCCTGCCCATGTGGGCGAAGAATCTGGCGTGGTACGGCGTGCTGGTGGGCGCCACGTATGGTTGCTTCAGGATCTGCGAAACGCTCACGATCAGGGCCTTTGGCATGACGCGGGGCGAACTCGCCTGGCTGAGGGTCTTTTCCATCGTGCTGACCCTGAAGTTCGTGCTGTCCGTGTTCGAGAACCACGCCTACGACGTCGTCGTCTTCTTTTTCGTCCTGGTGGGGCTTTACGGGCTGTCGGAAAACAGGACCTTCACCGCCGCGTCCGGCCTGGCCGCTGCGGTCGCGCTGAAAGCGACCCCGCTGCTCATGCTCCTGTACGCGCTCTGGCTGCGGAAATGGAAGGTCTTCGCGCTGGGCGCCTGCTTGTGCGCCCTGTTGTCATTGCTGCCGGACCTGTTCTTCACGACGAACTATCCCGGCTACGGCTACCTGTGGACCTGGGTAGTCGACATCGCGGTGGGGGGGCTGCTGGGAACGACGCCCGACACCTACTTTCCGATGACGAAGGAAACGCACTATCTGAACCAATCGCTCAAGTCGGTTGTGCTCGGGATGATGGACGGCCGCGCGGGCCCCGACCTTGCCGCGCACAAGCGGACGGTTGTCTACCTCGTGTACTTGGCCTACGGCGTGGCGGTGCTCGCCGTCCTCCTGCTTTCGGCGAAGGTGGAGGGCGCTCTCCTGTGGGGCACGTCGGTGATACTGATCAGCATGGTGCTGCTCTCGCCCATATCCAGCAAGTCCCATTTTGTCGTCCTGCTGCTTCCGCACATGGCGATCGTGGCGTACCTGATCAAGCACCGCGAGGCATGGCGCGCCGTCGTTCCGCTCCTGTGCGCAAGCTTTGCCCTGAACACGCTCACGTCGAGGATGTTCATGGGGCGGGAGCTGTCGAACCAGATGCTGTCCTCGGGATGCATCACGCTGGGGACGCTGCTGCTGCTCGCCGTGGTGGCGGTGATCGTTTTTCGCAGTCGGGAAGTCGCGCAGCTCAATGAAGCCGTGACATGATGCGGCGTGACGTGGGAGTTCGACTCCAGGCTTGAGATTCAAGGTGCGGGCGCGCTTCAGCATGTCACGCTTCACCGCGTCACGCCACACCGCGTCACGTTCGTTCAGCCAGCAACTGCTCGACCGCGGCTACCACCCGCGCCGCGGATAGCTCCTGCAGGCAGTCGCTGGTGCTCCGGATGTGCCGGTCGCACCCGTCGAGGTGGCAGGGCACGCAGGCGCCGGGGCCTTGCAGGAGCACCACATTGCCGACTTGCTGACTGCCGCAACGTTGCCAGGGACTGCCGTCCGCCGCGTGCCCGCGCGGCCACGGCCCCCATTTCACCGGGTTGGTGGGGCCGTAGAGGGCGACTGTCGGCACTCCGAGCGCGCTCGCGATATGCGTCATCGCCGTATCGGGGCCGACGTAGATCCGCGCGCGGCTCACCAGGCAGGCCGACGCGCCGAGGGTGAGCTTACCTGCGGCGTTGATCGTTCCCGCAGGCATTGCGCGCGCCAGGTCGTTCACGTATGCGACTTCCCCCGCGTCGGCGCTTCCCGTCAGCGCGAGACGAAAGCCGCGCGCAGAAAGCCAGCGCGCGACCTCAATCCAGCCACCGCGGTGCCACATCTTGTAGTTGTACTTGGGGTAGGTATGCAGCACCGCCAGTGGACTGCCGGCGTCATCGCCGAGCACCTGCGATGCCTGCTGCTCTTCCTGAGCGCTCCAGCTCACGACGATGTCCCACCTGCGCGGCGCTCCGATGACGTCGGCGAGAGCCAGACTCATTGCTACGGTATGGATGTTCAGATTGTCGAACAGGAGCCATTTGTTCAGCAGGTACCGCTTCCAGGGCCCTTTACGTGTAGGCAGGTGCATTCCCGCGCGCCAGCGCCCGGCTAGAAAGGCGTACAGCGTTGGTCGCATCCCGGCCTGCACCGACAGTGCTACGTCGTAGCGGCGCAGGATGCGCCAGATAAAGCGCAGATGCGCGAGCTTTCCAGAACGCGGGGGAATGGCCAGCACGCGCCGGATGTCCGGATTGGCCGCGATTACGCCCTCGGTTCCCTCAAATACCAGCGCATCAACGGCCGTGTGTGGCCATGCTCGCTTGACGGAGCGAATGAGGGGAGTCGCCAGGAGCACGTCGCCGAGGCGTTGCGTAACCACGACGAGCGCGCTCTCAGGCGCGTTCATGCCCATCGCTACGCGTCCAGACCGGCCGAGACCCGGCTCACTCGAATCCCCACCGTGGCCGGCACAACAACATGTGCCAACACCACAGTACTACGTAGCTCTTGACGCGCTCCCGCGCGCTCGGGCTCGGGACGAGCAATGCGCGCAGCATGGCAAGGGGAATACTCAGGCTCAGCTTGCAACACAGCCCCAGGAACAGGATCGCCACGCCCAGGGGCCCCGTATGCTTGTGAAAGTACTTGTATCGTGAAAGGTAGAACTGCACGCGGGCACGCACGGGCCGGCGGTGCGCGCTTTCGCCCTGCATGTGCATCACGTGCGCGGCCGGCACGAAGAGGACGCGCCAGCCGTCGCTGGAAATCCTCTTGCACCAGTCGGTCTCCTCGAAATAGAAGAAGAACCGCTCGTCCATGAAGCCAACCTGCCTGGCTCTTTCCATGTGCACGGCCATGCAGGCACCCACCACGCTCGGAACCACGCTCACCCGGTCGTTGTCGAGCTTCATCATGTAGCGTCGCACACTGCGGTTGATCAGCTCCCAGGCGATCGAGGGCTCCGGGATGGCGCTCGCTTGCACCGAATGGTCGGGGCGAAAGAGCTTCGGCGAAGCGAGCACCGCCTTGGGATCGGACAGCAACGCTTCAGCCAGCAGCTCGGTGACGTTGTTCAGGAACCGTATATCGGAGTTCAGGACGAACGCAAAGGGTTCCGTCACGCGCTCCAGCCCCGCGTTGGCGGCCTTCGCAAACCCGAGGTTGGCCGGCATGCGAACGACGTCGGCATCGGGAAGTTCGCGAGCGAAAACATCCAGGGAGTCATCGCCGGAGTTATTGTCGACGATCGTGACGCGGAGCAGCGCAGGATCGGACACCGTCGACTTCGCCGAACGGACCGCCTCGACCACGAGATGTGGCGTCTCCCAATTGACGTAGATCAGGGCGTAGCGGGCCCGGGGGTGCCTCATGCGTGAATTTCACCGCCCGGAAGGTACGGCGTCGACCGAGAGCACCCAGTCGCCCGTAGCGCGGTCGAGCGCGCGGCTATTGCGGCAGATCGTGCGTTCGGCGCTATTCGCGATGATGATGACCGATATGCTCATCGCCGTTAAATTGGGAATAGGGAATGACTGACCGGCGTGACAGAAAGGAAGTTTTCCCATTTCCTATTTCCCATTACCCATTCCCCGGGATTGTAGCCCCGCGAAAAGCAGGCCGGTGAGCCACGTGTAGAACAAGCCCTCGGTGTGGTCGAGCA
>JALDXK010000285.1:0-7465 GCA_032155105.1 Acidobacteriota bacterium | reverse complement strand
GTGTTGAAATATCCGGGCGACACGATGTCCCAGTCGGCGTCAAAACGGCCGTCCCGCGAGGGCCCCGTCACACCGGGCACCCGCACGCCGCCAAGACCGAAGCCGCTGCCTTGCAGCGGAATCATGCGCGCATGGGCCACCGTTCCGACACCGCTAATGCCGCTCAGCCGCTCCGTGAAGCGCGACGCCAGGCTCACGGCACCCTGATCGCGATAGCCGGCGAGCGACACGTCAACCGACGCGACGTGAATGTTGCTGGTGCTGAACCCGGGATCGGTGTGCGCCGCCCGCTCCAGCGATCGCAGGAACAGGAACGCCGTGACCACCAGCATCAGCGACAACGCAACCTGCGCGGCCACCAGCGAGTTGCGCAGCCGGAACCGCTTGCGGTCCGCCGTCGAATGCGCGCCGTGGAGCATCGGCGCGAGATCGGCGCTCAAGGCATGACGCGCCGGCGCGAGCCCGAACACCAGCCCGGTGACCAACGCCAGCCCGAAGGCGAACGACATCACCCGCACGTTGACGCCGAAGTCGAGGTTGATCACCACCGGCAATGCCGGCAGCGAATTCCCGAGCAGCGCCACCAGCCACATCGTCAATGGCACCGAGGCGACGGCAGCGGCCGCAAACAGCACCAGCGTTTCGGTCAGCAACTGGCCAATCAGGCGCTGGCGTCCGGCGCCAACTGCGAGCCGGGTCGCCATTTCGCGCCGGCGCGTGGCCGCCCGCGCCAGTTGCATTCCCGCGACGTTGCTGCAGGCGATGGCGAGCAGCGCTCCGGTCAGTGCGAACAGGAAACCGATGAAGGCGAGAAATGGCGTGCGCACCGGACCAGGAATACGGCCCATCGGCGCGAGTGCCACGGTGTGACCCTGGTTGGCCCGAGGCTCCGCCTTCTTGTACGCCTCGATCAGGGTATTGAGCTCGGCGCCGGCCTGGTCAATCGAGACGCCTGGGCGCATCCGACCGATCGCCACGTGCCAGACGCCACGCGGTTCGGTCAGCAGGTTCGCGTTGGGGCGCCCCCGCACCACTTGCAGCATGGCCATCGGCACCCACAGGTCCGTGCCGATCATCGACGATCCCAGGAACCCCGGTTCCGCGACGCCAACCACCGCAAAGTCGCGACCGTTGAGCCGCAGTGGCTTCTGCAGGATCTCTGGATCGCCGTGGAACCGCTTGGTCCACAGCGCGTGGCTGAGCACCACCACCGGCCGCTCACCTGGGACCCGATCTTCATCCGCGTGGAAGAATCGCCCCACCCCCGCGCGCGTGCCGAGCACCTCGAAGTAGTTCCCCGACACCATCGTGCCGATCACCCGCTCGCTCGTGCCGTCGGTGCCGAGACTCATCGGCCCGCCGCCGAAATCGACCGCGGCGATGTCAACGGTGCGGCTGTGCTCTCGCAGGTAGCGATAGGCAGGGTGCGACATGTTGTCGAACCCACTGCCCTGATTGGCCCGTCCGATGTCTATAACCTCCGTCGGACTGCGCACGCCCACCGTCGGCTCGAACAACAACGCGTCCGTGAGGCTGAAGATCGTCGCCGCCGCCCCGATGCCAAGTGCCAACGAGACGACGGAAGTGACCGTGAAAACCGGGCTGCGCCCCAGCAGGCGCACGGCGTGACGGAGATCTGCGGTCAAAGCCATGCGTGACTAGACTCGAATCTCCTCCCCTTTGTTTCACGCCAACCAAATTGGCAGGGATCTAGCAATCAGGAAAAGCGAGGGCAAGGTGCTGCAAGGGTCTTCTCAGCCGTTCCGCAACCGGGCTGAGGCCGGCAAGCTCCTTGCGGCTCGGTTATCTCATTTGGCCGATCGAGATGAGGTGATCGTCCTCGCTCTGCCGCGGGGTGGTGTGCCAGTCGGCTATGAGGTCGCCCAGTCCCTTCATGTTGCATTTGATGTGTTTGTGGTCCGGAAACTCGGCGTGCGGGGCCAGGAAGAGCTGGCAATGGGTGCGATAGCCAGCGGCGGCGTCCGGCTCATCAATCAGGACGTCGTGGACGCGCTGCGGATACCCGACAACGTCATCGACAAGGTCGCCGCCAAGGAACAAATCGAGCTCGAGCGCCGGGAGCAACTGTTCCGCGGCAGCCGGCCTCACCCGAATCTCGCCAGGAAGACCGTCATTCTCGTGGACGATGGCCTCGCCACCGGATCGACGATGCGCGCCGCGGTGGTCGCCATTCGCGCGCAGGATCCCGCCGCCATCATCGTGGCCGTGCCAGTGGGCGCACCGTCGACGTGCACCGAGTTGAGCCGGGAGGCCGACGAGGTCGTGTGCCTCCATGCTCCAGATCCCTTCGTCGCGGTCGGGTTGTGGTACCGCGACTTCACGCCGACCTCGGACCACGAAGTCCGCACGTTATTAGGCAGGAACGATCCGTGACGCGGCTTTCGAGCAACCTCTATCGGCATCTTGCTTCGGCGGCGCGCGCTGCTGCTGTTGAGACCCGCCCGACGCGTGACGAGGCTGCAACCATCGTCCAGCGGCTCGGACCCGCGCGAGTCTACCTGATCGGCGAAGCGTCGCACGGCACGCACGACTTCTACCATCACCGCTCATGCCTGACGAAACACCTGATCGAACGGCACGGCTTGACTGCGGTGGCGTGGGAAGCCGACTGGCCCGATGCGTATCGCGTCAACCGCTTTGTCCGCGGCCAGGGTCCCGACGCGGATGCCAACGCGGCGCTCTCCGGTTTCGAGCGCTTTCCATCGTGGATGTGGCGCAACACGGAGATATTGTCGTTCGTGCGCTGGCTGCGCGAGTGGAACGACCACCACCCGGATCGCAAGGTCGGCGTCTATGGGCTCGATCTCTACAGCTTGATGACCTCGGTGCATGCCGTGATCGGCTATCTCGAGAAGATCGATCCGCCGGCAGCACAGCGCGCGCGCGATCGCTACGCGTGCTTCGATCATTTTGCCGGCGATACGCATGCCTACGGTTACGCGGTCTCCGCGGGGATCTTTGAATCCTGCGAGGACGCGGTGCTCCAGCAGCTGACCGATCTCCAGCGGCGCGCGATGGAGTACGCCAATCGCGACGGCGAGGTCGCGTCCGAAGAGTTCTTCTTCGCCGAGCAGAACGCGCGGCTGGCCATGAACGCCGAGGAGTACTACCGCGCGATGTTCCGCGGCCGGCATTCGTCGTGGAATGTCCGCGACACGCACATGGCCGACACGTTCGATGCGCTGATGAAGTTTCTCAGCCGCGACGGCACGCCGGCCAGGATTGCGGTCTGGGCCCACAACTCCCACCTCGGCGACGCGCGCGCCACCGAGATGGGCGAGCGCAACGAGGTCAACCTTGGACAGCTGCTGCGCGAGCGGTACGGGAGTGACATGCGCTCGATCGGCATGACGACCTACGGAGGAACGGTCACCGCGGCGTCCGACTGGGATGCCGACGCCGAGCGCAAGGTGGTGCGCCCGGCCCTCGATGGATCCGTGGAATTCCTGTTGCACGCGGTCGGGATTCCACAGTTCGTGCTGTTTTTGCACGATACTCAGCTCGGCGGTTTCGCGGCGCCATTGCTCGAGCGCGCGATTGGTGTAATCTATCGCCCACAGACAGAGCGGCAGAGTCACTACTTTCACGCGCGGGTATCCGAACAATTCGACGCGCTGATACACATTGACCGTACGACGGCACTGGTCCCCCTCGAGCCGTCGCCGCACTGGTACCACGAAGAGGTGCCAGAGACATATCCCTCAGGTCTCTGACAAGGAGACGTATGGCGATCGCGAGACCGCTTGCGCAGGCGTTGACCCTGCGCGTCCCTGTTGATGGGACAACCTTATTTTCAGACCTGGCCATTCCCGTCGATGCGAACGGATTGGTGATCTTTGCCCACGGCAGCGGCAGCAGCCGGCACAGCCCCCGCAACCAGTTCGTGGCCCGCGTGCTGCAGCAGTCCGACTTCGGCACGCTGCTGATGGACCTGCTCACCGAAAAGGAGGAGGCCGTCGACAACCAGACGCGCGAGTTGCGGTTCGACATCGCGTTGCTGGCGCGGCGGTTGACGGCGACGGTGGACTGGTTGTCGTCGCAGCCGATGTACAAGCACCTGCCGATCGGCATCTTTGGCGCGAGCACCGGCGCGGCGGCCGCGCTCATCGCGGCCACCGAGCGGCCGGCGCTGGTAAGGAGCGTGGTGTCGCGCGGCGGCCGTCCGGATCTGGCAGGCGAAGCCCTGAAGCACGTCAAGTCGCCGGTCCAGTTGATCGTCGGCGCATATGACGATGCGGTGCTGGCGTTGAACCAGCAGGCGATGGCGCGCATCCCGCCGGGCCAGGTGGAGTTGAAGATCGTGCCGCGCGCCACGCACCTGTTCGAAGAACCGGGCGCGCTGGCCCAGGTCGCCGACTTCGCCTCGTCGTGGTTCTGGAAGACGCTTACGCCAAAGGCTGAGAAGAAGTAACTGATCTTTATCCGGCTCGGGGCTGCCGGCTCCCGGATAATGATCAGTCGTGCGCCTCACGTCGTTCCAGCGCCTCGCCCTCTGGACCATCGCCGCCACGTACTTCCTGATTCTCGTCGGCGGCCTGGTGCGCGCGTCGGGCGCAGGTCTCGGCTGCCCGGATTGGCCGCGGTGCTTCGGGTCGTGGATTCCCCCTGCCTCGGCGGCCGCCCTCCCGCCCGAGTTCGATGTCTCGCAATTCAATCCCACGCTGATGTGGACGGAGTACCTGAATCGTCTGCTCGGCGTCACCGTCGGCTTCCTGATCCTCGGCACGACGATCTCCGCATGGCGTCATCACCGCCACGAGCCGCGCCTCACATGGACCATTACCGCCGCGTTGCTGCTGACCGGCTTCCAGGGGTGGCTCGGTGGGCGCGTGGTGGCGCACGAGCTCGCGGCGTGGATCGTCACCGTGCACATGATCGTCGCCCTGGTGATCGTGCAGTTGCTGTTGTACGCGGTCGTGGAATCGTTTGGTCCCGCGCCCAACGCGCGCCTTCGCACGATCGGTACGGCAACCGGACTCCTGATTGCCGCGACGCTGATTCAGGTCGCGTTCGGCACCCAGGTTCGCGGCGCGGTTGATGCCGCGCTCGATGCGGGCACGGCCCGCGACCTCGCGCTCGGCACCGTTGGCCGCCTCGACTACCTGCACCGGGACCTGGCGTTCGTCGTGGTGGCCGGATCGGCGGCGCTGACGCTCTGGTTGATGTCGACGTGTGCAGCGCCGGCGCTCGTGCGCTGGTCGTTCATCGTGCTTGCCCTGGCCGTGTTCCAGGTGGCGCTCGGCGCGATCATGGCCTACGTCTCCTTGTTACCAGCCGCGCAGGTCGGGCATCTCACGGTCGCAAGCTTGTTGCTGGGAGCGGAAACCGTGGTGCTGCTCCTGGCATGGCGCCACGGTGTCTAGAGGGCGGATTGGGCGGATTGGGGTCAGGTCAAGAATTTCGCCCCCAGCGAGGGATAGGCGGGGACACATCGGCCCGCAGGGGAGTCACGAGAAGCCTCTCTCCACTGCGGTCAAGCACTGCGATCGGATTGGAACTCTCAGAGGAGAGTGGACTGTCCCTCATCATCCCTCAGACGGGGCGAAATTCTTGACCTGACCCCAAGTATCCCTCGATGTAAGATCCGCGGATTGAGGGGAAGATGCGAAAAATCATTGTCCTGCTGATGACCTTGATCGCCACCGCCGCGGCCGCGCAGAACGGCTACGACGAAGCGGCGCTCAAGGCGTTCCGCGCCGAGCGCGAAAAGATCCTGTTGGCCGACAACGGCTGGTTCACGGTGGCGGGCCTGCACTTCCTGAATCCGGGTGAGAACAAGTTCGGCTCCGACCCGCTCAACGACATCGTCCTCGAGTTCGCCGACGTGCCCAAGTACGCGGGCGTGATCACGATGGACGGCAGGAACGTCACCATCAAGGCCGCCGACGGCCAGACGCTGACCTACAACGGACAGCCTGTGAGCGAGGCGCCGCTGCGCCTGGCCGAAAACAAGCGGCCCGCGGACCTGGTGACCTACAAGTCGACGTTGTTCTTCCTGCACTTCAGCGGCCCGCGGCTGGCGATTCGCGTGCGCGATCAGAACGCCCCGTTGCGGAAGAATTTCTCCGGCCTGAAGTGGTATCCCGCCAACCCGGCCTTCAAGGTCACCGGCCAGTTCACGCCGCTCAAGGAACCCAAGGTCGTCCAGGCCCCGACCATCCTCGGCGACCTCGAACCGTTCACGGTGCCGGGCATGGTGGAGGTGACCATCGGCGGCAAGACCGCGAACATGGAAGCGTGGCGGTCGGGAGAGCGGCTCTGGTTCGTGTTCCGCGACCTGACGAGCGCCGACACCACCTATCCGTCGGCGCGCTTCCTCTACACCGACGCGCCCGGCCCGGATGGCAAGGTCACGCTCGACTTCAACCGCGCGCAGAATCCGCCGTGCGCGTACAACCCGTGGACAACGTGTCCGCTGCCGCCGTCAGCCAACCGGCTGCAGGTGCGCATCGAGGCGGGTGAGAAGCGGTACCACGCGGAAGCGACCTCGAACGCCGCCGTGCTGAGGAAGTGAGCGCGACGGCGATCGACGCCAGTTACGTCGCGTTCTTCACGTTCACGTTCGTCCTCGTCGTCACGCCCGGCTCGACGACGGCCGTGGTGGTCCGCAATACGCTCGACGGCGGCCGCCGCGCCGGCTATTTAACGGCGCTCGGCGCCGCCGCCGCGAATACCTGCATCGCCGTCGCCTGCGGACTCGGGTTGTCGGTGCTCGTCGCCGTGTGGCCGGGTTCCCTTCAAGCGATCAAAATCGGCGGCGCGCTGTTTCTCGGTTGGCTGGGCGCGACCAGCCTGTGGAGGGCCTGGCGTGCGCCCGACGGAGGCATCAATCTATCTCTCGATTCCGATGCCGCCCCCGCGCGACCGCACGGCGGCGCGTACTTCGGCGACGGCCTCGCGATCAACCTGCTCAGCCCGGTGATCATCAGTTACTACTTGTCGGTGGTGCCGTCGTTCATTCCCGCGGGCGCCTCGCGGTTCTATTACACGGGCCTGGCCGCTACGCACGTGAGCCTGGCCATGTTCTGCCATGTGATGTGGGCCACCGCGCTCGACGTTGTGCGCCGATGGTTCGTGCCGCCGTGGCGGAGGAGAGCGCTGCAGGCGGCGACCGGAATCGCGCTGGTTGCGCTTGCGGTCAAGGTGATCCTCTAGTACCAGGGGTGCAAACGATCGCTACAATATGACAGTGCCTACACCGCTGACAGACGACACGTCGTCAGACATCGAAGTGCGGCAAGTTGAGGCATGGCGCACGATGACGCCGGCGCAGAAGGCAGACCTCATCTGCGCGCTGACTCGAACAGCGGGCGAGATGGCCCTGGCCGGCGTCCGACACCGGTTCCCGGACGCGCCACCACGCGAGCTCTTCCTGCGGCTGGCGATGGTGACTCTCGGCCCCGACCTGGCCCGGAGCGCCTACCCTGATATCGACCGCCTCCGG
>JALDXK010000284.1:0-7490 GCA_032155105.1 Acidobacteriota bacterium | reverse complement strand
CGAACGCCCGTCAGCAGGGCGCACGCCGGGACGCCAACCCAATAGTCGAGGAACCGGATCGAGGTTGCGCGCATCAACTGGTTGTCGTGGTCCTAATGAAACTCTTTTCGCCGGCGCTCCGCAAGGGACTAACCGCCGAGCGGCTTATAATTGTTGCCGTTCGGTGTCCAACCAGACTCACGCGACCAGCGAGCGGTTCGGGTACGGCTTTGTTGCCGGCGGCGTGCCCCCACCACTGGCGGGCGCCATGGCCTATCACCTCCGGGCCATGCAGGCGGCGCTGGGCGCGCCACCGTTCAGCGGCCGGATTCTCGACGCGGGATGCGGCGAGGGCATCGACCTGGTGTCGCTCGCGCTGACCAGCCCGGTGACGGCGATTGGTCTCGAGTTGAGCGACGGCGGCCGGACCGCGACGGCAGCGCGCATCAAAGAGGTGCCCAATGCGTGGCTGGTCCAGGGCAATGTCCTGGCGCTGCCGCTTCGCGATGCGGTATTCGATGGCGCCTACAGCTACGGCGTCGTGCACCATACCGTCGACCCGGAATGGGCGGTGCGCGAGATCGCGAGGGTGCTGAAGCCGGGCGCACCACTGCTGATCTACGTCTATGAGGATTTCTCCGGGCGTTCGTGGACGTGGCGGGCGGCGCTCGTCGCCGTGAACGCGGCTCGCCAGGCGGTGAGCGCGATGTCGCCGCGCCATATTCGCCGGTTCTGCAGCGTGATTGCGCCGCTCGTCTATGTCACCTGCACGTGGCCGTCGCGCCATTTCAGGTTCGCGCAGCGGTTTCCGTATCCGGCGTCGCAGAATCCCACCGTGCGCAGTCTTGTTCCCGACCTGTACGATCGCTTCGCGGCGCCGATCGAGAAGCGCTACTCGGAAGAGGGCGCCCGCCGCCTCGTCGAACAGGCTGGCTGCCGCGTACATCGAACAGCCTTCCTGAAGGGATGGGCCGTGTGGGGAGAGAAAATATAGGTTAGGAGCCAACGATGCCGTGTAGCGGACTGCTGGCGGAGGCGTAGGATTTCTTCGGGATGCGGCCCGCGAGATAGGCAAGCCGCCCGGCTTCCACGGCGAGGCGCATCGCGCGCGCCATGGCCACCGGGTCCTGGGCACCGGCGATCGCCGTGTTCATCAACACGCCGTCGGCGCCAAGTTCCATCGCCACTGCGGCATCCGACGCCGTGCCGACGCCCGCGTCGACAATCACTGGCACCGTCGCCTGCTCCCTGATGATCCGGATGTTCTTCGGATTCTGGATGCCGAGTCCCGAGCCGATCGGTGCGCCCAGCGGCATCACCGCGGCGGCGCCGGCGTCGGCGAGTTTCCGGCACATCACCGGATCGTCGTTGGTGTAGGGCAGCACCACGAAGCCATCCTTCACCAGCACACGCGTGGCTTCGAGCAGACCCTCGTTGTCGGGAAACAGCGTCTGCTCGTCGCCGATCACTTCGAGCTTCACCCAGTTCGACATGCCGGCTTCACGGCCAAGGTGCGCCGTGCGGATCGCATCCTGCGCTGTGTAACAGGCCGCGGTGTTGGGCAGCAGGACGATCTTCGAGAGGTCGATGTAGTCGAGCAGCGATTCGGTCTTGCGCGAGATGTCGACGCGGCGCACCGCAACGGTCACCATGTCGGTGCCCGAGGCCTCGTGCGCGGCTTTCATGATGGCGTGGGACGGGTACTTGCCAGTGCCGACAATCAGCCGCGAGCGAAACGTGCGGCCGGCGATGACGAGGTCGCTCATTAGCCTCCACCGACGAAGTTGACGATCTCAACCTCATCGCCTTCATGGATCACCGACGAATCGTAGGCCGCCTTCTTCACGACGGCGAGGTTCAGCTCCACCGCGACCCGTCGCGCGTCGACGTCGAGTTGTTGCAGCAATGCGGAGACACTGAGCGGGCCCGGCAAGCGATGCGGATCGCCGTTCAATCGGATGGTCATGATGTTTCGACACCCGATCGTACCACACCGGATGACGCCGGAATCCGGCGCGGTCGCGCGCGCCGCCGGGGCCTATGCATTTCTGTTTTTGATGACGTCGATATCATACGCGGGTCTTATTTGACCCGTCGTTCAAACCCGGGCGCTGCGCCGTATAATTAGGAGATCCCAATGACTCCGGACGTTTCGTCAGCGGCACCACTCGGCATCCACGGGTTTACGTTTGCGGATCTGCATCGCCCCGCCCGTTTGCGTGAGCTTTACCAGCGTTTCGTCGAGCAGGTCAAGACCACCGAGCCCGAACTGTGGCCGCAATGGGAACAGTACCGCGACATCCCCGAGTCGCTCACCGCCATCGCGCGCAGCAACCTGATCGTGGCAATGGCGCCGCACGTGAGCCGTTTCGTGAGCGAGCTGTTCAGCGTCGGCCCCGACGCCGAGGCGCTGGTGGCCCAGACGCGCGCCTACGACGCGCTGTTCCGCTTCAAGATCGATTTCGTCCGCCGCCGCGCGCTGCCGATGCTGAAAGGCGGCGCGCGCGTGGAAGCCACCGCCGCCGATCACGCACTGGTCCGCTCCAAAATTGATGATGATGCGGAGATGGCCGTGGCCGTCTATGGCTGTTCGCTGCTCGATCGCGAGGCAACTGACAAGGCGGGGGTGGCCGACGAGATCGAGGCGCTGAAGCGCTGGTGCGCCGCCCATGTGCACGACACGCGCTACAAGGATTGGGTCGTCTTCCGGTTCCCCGAGAATCTCGATTACGACCACCTGGTCCAGGTGCAGCGGCCGAACCCGTCCATGCCCGAACAGATGCATGGCCCCGACGGGAAGCTGCGCCGCCGCGAGGGCTTCCAGCTCACCGATTCGCGCTATTCGCGACGCGAGGTGCTGAGCGAGATTCACTACTGCGTGCTCTGCCACGAGCGCGACAAGGACACCTGCTCGAAGGGGATTCGCGACAAGGACGGGAAGGTCACCACCAACCCGCTCGGCATTCCGATCCCGGGCTGTCCGCTCGACGAGAAGATTTCCGAGATGCACCTGGTGCGCAAGCGCGGCGATGCCATCGGCGCGCTCGCCATCGTGACCGTCGACAACCCGATGTGCCCGGGCACCGGCCATCGCATCTGCAACGACTGCATGAAAGCCTGCATCTACCAGAAGCAGGAACCGGTCAACATCCCGCAAATCGAGACCGGCGTGCTGACCGACGTGCTCAACATGTCGTGGGGCGTCGAGATCTACGGCCTGCTGACGCGGTGGAACCCGCTCAACATCAAGCGGCCCTACGCGCTCGAATACAACGGCAAGAACGTGCTGGTCGTGGGCCTCGGGCCGGCCGGCTATACGCTGTCGCATTACCTGTTGAACGAAGGCTTCGGCGTGGTGGCGATCGATGGGTTGAAGATCGAGCCGCTGCCAGATGACATGACCGGCGACTGGCCGTCACGCGCCCCGCGGCCGATCCGAGCCTGGAGCGAGATCTACCGCGCCCTCGATCAGCGCGTGCTCGAGGGGTTCGGCGGTGTGTCCGAGTACGGCATCACCGTCCGCTGGGACAAGAACTTCCTCACGCTGATCCACCTCACGCTGGCGCGTCGCGACAAGCTGCGCATCTACGGCGGTGTGCGGTTCGGCGGCGCGCTGCCGATGGACGAGGCGTGGGCGATGGGCATCGATCACATCGCCATTGCCGCGGGCGCCGGGCGCCCAACGATCATCGACATCAAGAACAACCTGATTCGCGGCATCCGCAAGGCCAGCGACTTCCTGATGGCGCTGCAGCTGACCGGCGCCTTCAAGAAGGATGCGTTGTCGAACCTGCAGGTGCGGCTGCCCGCGGTGGTGATCGGCGGCGGCTTGACGGGCGTCGACACGGCCACCGAACTGATGGCCTATTACCCGATCCAGGTTGAAAAGACCCTCGAGCGCTACGACGCGCTGGTGCGCGACCTCGGCGAGGCGAGGGTGCGCGGCATGATGGACGAGGAGGAGCTCGGCATCCTCGACGAGTTCCGCGACCACGGCCGCGCCGTGAAGGCCGAGCGCGCTCGCGCCGCGGCCGCCGGCGAGAAGCCGAACTTCATCGACATGATTCGCGGCTGGGGCGGGGTGACGCTGGCCTATCGCAAGCGCATGCAGGACGCGCCGGCCTATCGCCTGAATCACGAAGAGGTGGCGCTGGCACTGCAGGAAGGCATTTCCTTCACCGAGAACATGAACCCGACCGAAGCCATTCCCGACGAGCACGGGCATGTGCAGGCGATGACGTTCACGCGTGCCGATGGCAGCTCGATCGACCTGCCGGCTCGGACGGTCCTGGTCGCGGCCGGCACGGTGCCCAACGTCACCTACGAGAAGGAACATCCCGGTTCGTTCGCCCTCGACAGCAAGCAAAAATTCTTCAAGGGCTTCAAGGCGATACGTTCCGAGGACACGGAGGTCGGACGTCGGTCTCACGCGGAGAGCACGGAGGCTGCCAGGTTCCGGCTCGAGCCGGACCCGAACGGCTTCTTCACCTCGCACGATACCGACGGCAAGTTCGTCAGCTATTACGGCGACAACCACCCGCGCTACAACGGCAACGTGGTGAAGGCGATGGCGTCGGCGAAGGACGGCTACCCGCACGTGGTCGCGCTGTTCGCTGATCACATGGCCGGCCTCGATGCGGCCCGGCAGCCCGAGCGCGAGCGCCAGTGGGAGGCGCTGAGTACGGAGTTCGACAACCAGTTGCTGGCGCATGTCGAGCGCGTGGTGCGCCTCACGCCGACGATTGTCGAAGTGATCGTGCGGGCCCCGGCGGCGGCGCGGCACTTTCATCCGGGCCAGTTCTACCGGCTCCAGAACTTCGAGCGGCTGAGCCCGCACGTGCGCGTCGACGATCACGTGGCGTCGATGCTGATGGAAGGCATCGCGTTGACCGGCGCCTGGGTCGATCGCGAGCAGGGATTGCTGTCGTTGATCACGCTCGAGATGGGCGTGTCGAGCCGCTTGTGCGCCTACCTGAAGCCCGGTGAGCCGGTTGTGGTGATGGGACCCACCGGCACGCCGACGGAGATCCCGGAAGGATCAGCCGTGTTGCTGGCCGGCGGCGGGCTCGGCAACGCCGTGCTGTTCTCGATCGCCAAGGCGTTGAAGGCGCAGGGGAACCGGGTGCTGTATTTCGCCGGCTACAAGAACGGCGGCGACCTGTTCAAGCGCGAGGAGATCGAGGCCGGCACCGACCAGGTGATCTGGGCCAGCGACATGGGCGACGAGATCCAGCCGCACCGCCCACAGGATTCGCACTTCCGCGGCAACATCGTGCAGGCGATGGTCGCCTACGCGGACGGCAAACTCGGCAAGCAGCTGGTCAACCTCTCGGACGTCACGCGCATCATCGCGATCGGCTCGGATCGGATGATGAACGCGGTGCGCCTTGCGCGCCACGGCGCGCTGCAACCGCATCTCAACCCGAACCACGTCGGCATCGGCAGCATCAACTCGCCGATGCAGTGCATGATGAAGGAAGTGTGCGCGCAGTGCCTGCAGCGCCACGTCGATCCCGAGACCGGCCGTGAGGAGTTCATCTTCTCGTGCTACAACCAGGACCAGGAACTCGACCGCGTCGATTTCAACAACCTCCACGCGCGGCTGCGACAGAACACCGTGCAGGAGAAGCTGTCGAACCTGTGGTTCGAGCACCTGCTCGATCAGGCTGAATCAGAGCTGGTTCACGTGTAAGGTACTCGCGTGCTTTCGCCCGGTGCCCGGATCGACGATCGCTACGAAATCATTGATGCGCTAGGTGCCGGCGGCATGGGCGCGGTGTATCGCGCCCGTCGCACGTGGCTCGGCGACGAGGTGGCGATCAAGGTGATGCAGGCCACGCCCGACGACTCGCCCGATCTGCGAGAGCGGTTTTTCCGCGAGAGCCGCGCGTGCGCTCAGCTGCGCCATCCCAACATCGTCAACCTGCTCGACTTCGGCTTCAACGGCGCCAACCAGCCGTACATGGTGATGGAGCTGCTGAGCGGCCCCAACCTGAAGGAAGAAATCGATCTCGAGTCGCCGATGTCGCCGGCGCGGGTCGCGTCGATCCTCGGGCCGGTCGCGTCTGCGCTGCAGCTGGCGCACGATCGCGGCATCACCCATCGCGACCTCAAGCCCGCCAACATCGTCGCTCACCGCTACGAATCGGGCGATCGCGTCTACAAAGTGATCGATTTCGGTCTCGTGGCGATGCGCGCCGGCGACCACACGCGCCTCACCGATCCGCAGTTCTTCCTCGGCACGCTGGCCTACGCGGCGCCGGAACAGATGCGCGGCGAAGAGGTCACGCCGGCCACGGACGTCTACGCGCTGGGCGTCATTGCCTACGAGATGCTCACCGGCGCCCGTCCGCATGATGGCGCGAACCAGGCGACGGTGATCACGCAGGCGCTGACCCAAACACCGATGAGCCCCGCGGCGCGTCGGGGCACGGTGGCCGCCGAGGTCGACAAGGTGGTGATGCGCGCGCTGAGCAAAGAGCCGGCGATGCGCTGGAACTCGGTGTCGGAGTTCGTCGAGGCCCTTGCCGCTGCCACGGGACCGGCGGTGTCGGGCGCGCACATCGTGACCCCGTCACAGGAGAGCGGCCTGCTCGCGAAGTACGAGCTGGGCCCCATGCTCGGACGTGGACGTCTGGGCAGTCTGGTGTACACCGGCACGCACCGGGCACTCGGCTCGGAGGTCGCCATCCGCGTGCTGAAACGCGACCAGCAGCCCAACTGGGATGTGGTGCGCGCGCGCTTCCTGCTCGAGGCACGCACGCTGCAAGTGTCGCATCCAAGCTTGCTGCAGGTGCGCGATTTTGCCGAAGACGATCGCGCCGTGTACGTGGTCACCGATCTCGTCCAGGGCCCGAGCCTGCGGCAGGCGATGTCCGAAACCGGCCCCATGCCGTGGCCGCGCGTCGCTCACCTGATCGCGCAGGCCCTGAGCGCCACGAGCAAGCTCAATCGCAAGGGCGGCTTCATCAGCGGCGTCAACCCCGACATGATTCGGCTGCACCATGAACCCCACGGCGACAAACCTTTAGGTTTGTCGAATGAGACCAATGAAACTCGCGGCAACAAACCTTTAGGTTTGTCGAACCAACCTTTAGGTTTGTCGAACCAGACCACCGGTTTGTCGGATGAAACCATCATCATGACCACTGCCGGCATCCGCTCGGTGCAGGATGTGCTCGCGACCATGCGCGAGCAGGAGTTGCGCGGGCAGGAGGCGAGCGAGCAGGAGTTGCCGTACGTGGCGCCGGAGATCCTGATGGGCGCCGCGCCGGATGCGCGCGCCGACGTGTTCACGATCGGCGTGCTGGCCTACCAGATGCTGACCGGGAGGCTACCGTTCAAGGCGGCGTCGTTGCCGGAACTCATGGGTCGGATGCTGCAGGGCAAGCCAGTGCCGCCGGCCACGCTGGTTGCCGATGTGCCTGAGCGCGGCAGCGCCGCGATCCTGCGCGCGATCGACGGCACGCCCGCCAACCGTTTCGAGTCCGCGGAGCAATTTGCGGCCTCGT
>JALDXK010000283.1:0-7496 GCA_032155105.1 Acidobacteriota bacterium | reverse complement strand
CCGTCCATAGCGCACAGCGCGACGGAGGGCCTGCCGTCCATAGCGCACAGCGCGACGGAGGGCCTGCCGTCCATAGCGCACAGCGCGACGGAGGGCCTGCCGTCCATAGCGCACAGCGCGAAGGAGGGCCTGCCCACAATAGCGCACAGCGCGAAGGAGGGCCTGGAGCGCGCGTTGTGCCGTACACGTTTGCGTTCACCGGGGACTTCGACCGCGGCGAGCTGGGCCTGATGTGGTCGCTGTCGAGCCTGCTGCTCGTATTGCTGCTGCTGCCGCCTTGCGCGAACATCGCGATCCTGAACTACGCGCGCACCGTTACGCGACAGCAGGAGTTCGCCGCCCGCCATGCCCTCGGCGGCAGCCGCGCGCGGATCGTCTGGCAGCTCTTCATCGAGTCGCTCGTGCTGACGGCCGCGGCCGCCGGTGTCGCCCTGCTGATCCTGCGCGTTGTCTCGGTCCTGATGGCCGGCCGCCTGCAGCAAATCCCCGGTGGCCCGCCGTTCTGGATGACGCTCGACGTGTCGTACCGCACTCTATTTTTTGTCGCCGGACTTGCCGTGGCTGGGGCCGCCGTATCCGGCCTCGTACCGGCGCTCCAGGCGACGAGGCGGTTGGCGCGGCTCGGCGCCGGCGCGCTCGCCGGACGAACCAGCCTCCGGCTGGGCGCCACGTGGACCACGCTGGTCGTCGTGCAGGTCGCCTTCTCGGTCGGCGTGCTGCCGCTGGCCGCCGAACTTGCCTGGGGCACGCTGCGAACCGGCGCGCTCGGACCCGGCTTCGCCGCCGAGGAGTTTGCGACCGCACGTATCGCGCTGGAAGAAATGACCGGAGGGCCGGAGGGCGCGCCGCAACAACGCGCGGCGCTCTTTGGCAATCGCCAGCGCGAGCTGGCCAGACAGCTGCTAGCCGACCCGGGCGTTCTCCACGTCGCGGCCGCCCTGTGCCCGCCTGGCGAGGAACCCTGGGTGTTCGTCGACATCGAGGGCCGCGACGCGCCGACCGAGGTCATCAACGGCCAGTTGCCGGGCTTCCTCGCCAGGTTCAACCAGGTCGAGGCGTCCTTCTTTCAGATGTATCAGGTGCCGACTCTGATCGGCCGCGGATTCGCCGCAGGCGACGTCGCGGCGGAGCCCGATGCGGTTATTGTCAACCGCAACTTCGCCGACACCATCGCCCCTGGCGGCAACGCGCTCGGCCACCGTTTCCGGTACGTCCGTGCGATGGAAGGAGAGTGGCAGTACGGCCCCGAAGCGGACCGCTGGTACGAGGTGGTCGGCGTCGTCGGGAATCTGCCCGTGACGACCGACGCACGGGTGGCGTACCACGCGGCCACCGCGGGTCAGATCCATCCCGCGCACCTGCAGCTTCGCTTGCGAGGCGATCCGGCCGGTCTCGCGGAACGGCTCCGCGACGTTGCCGCGAGCGTCGACCCGACGCTGCACGTCGACGAGGTCCGCACGTTGGCCGAGATCTATCGCGAGCACCGCTTCGGCGACAACCTTGGCGCCATCACCATCGGCGCGGTCACCGGCAGCCTCCTGCTGCTCTCGGCCGCCGGCTTGTACGCGCTCATGGCGTTCACGGTGGCGCAGCGCAGGCGTGAGATCGGTGTTCGTTCGGCCCTGGGCGCTCAGCCGGGCCAGTTGGTGGCGGCCGTATTCAGGCGGGCCTTCTTGCAGATCTGTGCCGGATCGGCGGTGGGGATGCTCGCCGCGTACCTCGTCGGCCGATACGTGCCGATCGAGCAGATCGGCGGCTTGCCGATTCCCGGCGTGCTCCCCGGCGCGGCCGCGTTGATGCTGCTCGTCGGCGTCCTCGCGTCGCTGGGTCCTGCCCGACGCGGCCTGCGCATCGATCCCACTGAAGCGTTGCGAAGCGAGTAGGACGCCAACGAGCATCAGTGGCTCGGAGAAAGCTCGCTTGGATTCCAGATGACCCGTGACATCTTCCACGAACCATCAGACTCGCGAGAATAGAGCCAGAAGAACTTGCCTTTTTCGGACACGGTGGCGCCGCCGGCTTTGGGCGTCAGACCCTGCGAGTACGTTCCTCTGTCGAAGGCAATGTCACCATGGACTTGCGTCTCCTCACTGACGTATCGAATGCTGACGTCGAACTGGCTGAGGAACTCCCGCATGAACCCAACCGTGGCACCGCGACCTACGACCGCTGGCAGGTTCGGAGGCATGACAACAATGTCGGCCGTGCAGGCGGAATCGAAAAAGTCGGCATCTCCGGTGTTCTCCGCCCGCATCGTTCGCTCTCGGACTGAGTGAATCGCTTGCACATCGTGTTGAATGCTAATGGTCATGCTTTCCTTTCCCTCGCTCTACAACTCACTGATGGAGAGGTAACGCCTACTTCTATAGGGCAAAGAGTGGATTGGTTGGATCCATTCCGAACTTGACTCTGCCTGCCTCTTCCATCCAGACCCGCTGGATGATGACGTGTTGCATGGCAGCGTGGATGTCTCGGTGACACCGTTCCAGCGCAGAGTCGACGTAGAGAGATGACGTACCCGCGACTTCATACATCGCCGTTACCAGTGCTCGGCAATCTCGGCCGGTGCTGACGGCGGCACTCCACACGTCCGCGATCATGTTCGGCGTCAACTCTGCTCCGGACCTGGCCGCCTCCCAGAGAGTCCCGTGGGCGTTCCGCAACTGGGCATGGAGAGCGCCGATCTTCGATGAGGCTTCGGCAACGAGGAACTGGTTTGCGACCCGATCTCGTAGGCCAGGCACGGGATCAACCGTCACCTTGGTGCGTGCGAGCTGGAGGACGGAGTCAAGGGCGGCTCGCGCAATACCGAGGCACACGGACGCGTGACCCGCCGCCATGGTAGACGCGATCGGCATGCGGCCAATGGGTCGATCGATCTGGTTTGGATCCATCGGCGTGAAGGTTCTTTCCGCCGGCACCTGTAGATCCTTGACCACGACGTCGTGACTGCCCGTTCCGCGCAGGCCACCGACATGCCACGTGTCGAGGATTTCATAGGAGCCCGCCTGGACGAAGGCCATGCGCATGTGCGGTGCACCGGGCGCCAGCATCTGCACTTGACCGTTCTCCTCAACGAGGTACATCAGTCCAAGCCAGTCCGCGTGCATGCAGCCCGATACCAGCGACCAGCGTCCAGACAGGCGGTAGGTCCCGTTGGTCAGCACGCCGCGGCCTGTGGGCCGTGTCGAGGAGGCATACTTCCAGCGCCGATCGCCGAAGATGTCCCGTCGTACCGACGCGGAGAGGAAACGGCTGAACAGGCAAGACAGGGCGCTGTTCCAGACCAGCCACGCCACCGACGCCTCCGCCGACGCGAGTTCCTCATATACGTCGAGCGCGACGAGCGGGTCGAGCTCCGGAGCGTCAAGGTCCGACGCTAGGGACAACCGAAACAGCTGAGACTCGATCAAGGCGTCAACGATCGGGTCGGGGAGTTTGCGCTCCGCCTCGGTTTCTGCGCGAGCCGCGATGATCTCGGCACGAAGGGCCACTGCCGCTGCGACCTTTTCATGAGCCATACCGCTTCTCCTAGCCGGGAGCGCCCGGCGATTCTGGCTGGAGCTCCTAAGCAGCTTGAGCAGCTGGCTCACTTCTCTTGGAGCAGACCGGCCGCTGCCTTCGCGACAGTCCGCGGGCGATCCTCCTACCGCATGTCTCGGTGCGCGCGGATACTAGCACGGCTACTTCTGGCAGCGGCGGCGAACTTGGTTGGCCCAGAGCGCGGTGTTGGACATGCGCGTGGCGCGTCCGGCAGGATTCGAACCTGCGACCCCCGGCTTAGAAGCTCGCAGGAAGGAGACAACGCGGGGCAGCGGGAGACCGCTGCCCCAATGTTTTCGGCCTTTTTCGATCACCCGAGGCAACTCGACAACGCCTCGAACCGCCACCAATTGTCTGCCGTTTGTCAGTCGAAGCGGTCATTTGGGCGGCGTCTGAAACTGTAGGCTTTTCACAAATGACTCGCCCTCGGTAACCAGGGCGGTCGCATCAAAGTTGGGAATGTGCCTCACCGAATAAAAAATGTCCACACCTGCTGATCGAGTTTCAGGATGTAGGCAGAATCGACCAGCTGTTTGCAGCACCAAAAACTCATGGTTTCCCTTGTTCGTAGCAGCGCGATCATGAGCGGAGACCCGGTAGCTAACACAGGACTTTTCGCTTTCCTCGATCGCGATCGACGACGAGGTATTCGAATATCGACCTTGCTCGCGACCCCAATCATCTTTCTTCGATCGCACGAACGCGACAAGTTCGGCTTCTGTAGACGGAGCGTTTGGGTATTCCCCCTCAATGGCCTGCGTGTACAAGGACACTACGGCTGGATCTGCTTCTTTGAAGTAAGTAATTTCATTCTTCGCAAACTTCTCTAGCCAGCCCGATTGTTGCGGCGGCAGGAAAGAGAAACCATGAGTGCTAAAGACGCGCTGACGATCTTTCAGTGGAACAAGGTCGCGTCCCCCATTCTGTCCCGCGCAGGCAACTAGCGCCCCGACGAGCATGAATACAGCCGCGGTTGAATTAGTTTTCGCGTTCATGGGTTCAGAATTTTTGAATCGTCAGATCGGGTATCGGCAGCGCAACCAGCGACCTGCATGGGCTCGGAGCCGTCGGCTAGGTTCGGTTCGCTTGACGGACCGAAGTGCAGGAGACGATGCTGGCGGACTATGACGTTCCGGGATGCATACTCCGTCGCCAAGAAGGAGTTTCCTGCACGACTGGCGGCGCTTCGTGGGCTGAGTTACGGACAACTTGGGGAGTTGCCCCCCTCGGCCACCTCGGAGGTGTACTACGGAGAGCACATGGCGCGATGGACGGTGTATCGCGACGAGCGGAATGAGGGCCAAGAGTTGATGATCGTGCTGCAATTAAGCATGAAGAGTGGCCGGCTGCTGGGAGTCTTCCCGATGGGCCATGTCGATGCGGAAGGGTTCGTGATTGAGCCAGGCGGCGGCATCACGGTGCTTAAGCCCGAAGATCTGTACGGCTTTACCTAGCTGGCGGATGACCTCATGGATTTGAAACACGGCAACGATCGCGCTGCGTGCTTGGCCAACCACCCGGAGGGTCAGTAGTGGCGGCCATCGATCCTAAATATTTTGACGTTACTGTATACATGTACCCAACTCGTGAAGCTGCACGGGCCGGCATGAAAGTTGGAGGCGCCGGGTTTCTCATCGGCCTGCTGCCAACCACGATGGTTCCCAGTGCCATAGGTGAAGAACGCCACGGGTTCCACCGCTACGTCGTTACCAATGCTCACGTACAGCAAAACGGCTGCACTGTCGTGCGCGAAACTGACGACGGCCTCACCGAAATCTACGAGACCGCTCCAGACGATTGGGTTGTTTCAGGAGAGGATGACATCGCTATTGTCCGATTGGACGAGCACCTAAGCAATTACGTACCGTCCGACATGTGTTTATCTGAAGACTGCAAGATCGGCGAGTGGGAACTATATCCGGGTGACGAGGTAGAATTTTTTTCGCGATTTATTGCCCTTGACGGCGGACAACGCAATCAGCCTCTGTTGAGAACAGGTACGCTGGCGATGCTACCGTCGCCCGACGCCCGCGTTCGAATCAACGGTCGCGACCAACTATCGTTTCTCGTTGAATCCCGCTCGATCGGTGGCGCGAGCGGCTCTCCAGTGTGGGTGCAGCTCGCCCAGCCGCGCGTCCGCCACTTCGCAAAGCAGTACCCACCGCTCGCGGACAACTGGATACCATCTGACCGAATGTTGCTTGGATGCAATTGCGGGCACTGGCCGTATTGGACGCAGGCGCGCAGTAGTAAATCGGACGCGGCGATGCTGATACCCAACAACTATATCGAGACGAATAGCGGTGTAGCCGTCATCGTGCCGGCATGGCGGATCCTCGCTTTGCTCGATCACCCGAAACTCGTCGCTCAACGCGTTGAGACAGGAACCTGAAAATCAGACGCTGCCAACTGTGATGCTTATGGTCGGTGACTTGAACGGGCATCACGGAGAAGTCGCGCGCGATTCCGCTTCGCGCCGCGCAGGTGCTCAGCAGTCGGCCTGCGAATCAGGTCTTCGTCGTAGAACGACACGGAGTTCGCACACCAGTTCGAGCGTGAAGCTCGCTGCAACCAGCCTCGATATTGCCCGTGGCCAACACGGGTTCGAATCCCCGGGGGAAACCGGTCGTATCTTGAGAGGTCTAAGAATACGTACTAACGATTCCAGCTGCGTAGGCGCCGGCGGGAACCGCCATTGGGTTAGTCGCCGAATCCTAAGAGAATTGTCGCGATACATGTCCAAACTTTTCAAGTCGTTCAAAAGCCCGCCTCGCACGATTGGCTTCTTCGACTACTACCAGTTGCCGTTCGCGGCACTTCACATCGCTCTAGAAGGTGCTGGATACCGAATGGGAGCGGCGGCCGTTGGCCCCTCGAAGTTTTGGGACGACGTGCCGGATGGTAGTTATCCCCAGGAACGCGGACTTGAACTGGTCCGCGCCTACTCCGACAAATTGGAGGAATCCCTAGCCGACATCATCAAACGTCATAGCGTGGCCTATTGGCTCCACGCGTACCGGCGCATCGGCCCTCGTTTTCCAGGTGCGAGCGCTGCCACAACTAACCTCGTCAGAAGAACGCTCGAAGCGGCGGTTCATAAGTACGGTCAGCCAAGACGGTGCGAGCGCATCGCGAATTCCTCCGACGTCCCACTAGATAAGGTTCTGAACGGTGCCCTCGTCAAGAATGAGAACATCAGGGCCCTGGCAGTTGAATCGTTCAAGAACGATCAGCTTGTATTGACAGACTTCGGAGTCAAGGAACTCGCCGAGCTGTACGACGCCGAAACCCTCGCCTACGAAATTTGGGGATGCGGTGTCATATTACGAGTTCTCGGAAAAGGTGCGAGGCTCAAAGTTGACGCATCAATCCCACATCGTTTCACAGACGAGCGCAGCGCCGATCTCAGGAGACTGCTAGAGAGCCTCGATTCACGTGGGCAAGGGTTCATTACTTCGGCTACCGGGACAGTGTTTTCAAAGCCATCGACGGCAGATGGATCTGTGATGTTTCCAATCGCTGGTATTCACTCCGATTACGTAAAACAGGCCTTCGAAGTGCTCGCGAACCTGAAACTCAAAGATGGGGCCACAATCAATTTCGCGTGGGTGCCGTTTGATATCAGGCAGTATTTTCACGCTCATCAGCCATTCGCTGAGGCATTTCAGGCCAAACACGGGCTTACATTAACGTCGGTTCTTGCGGTAGTGGCCGGTCTGCTTTGGGCAGCTATGTATGCTTCCCTGCGTGACACGCGCGCGATGATTCAGCTTTGGCAGCGCGCGTATGAGGGACCATTCACTAGCCGGGCGCGAATCTTAGAAATAGCCCGAGACGTGATTCCAATCGGAGTAGATCTTCTGGGTCCGCCCGCCAAAGTGGCGGATGTCGAAATCGAAAAGGCGGTAGATTTTCTAACTTCAAAGCCTGCGGATATCAACGTCCTCCTCGGC
>JALDXK010000282.1:0-7524 GCA_032155105.1 Acidobacteriota bacterium | reverse complement strand
CCGGTGGAGCCCACGGACGTGCGAATGCAGCTGATCGGCTGGCGCGTCTGGGCATCCATGAACAGCACGTGGCCACTGGCCACGAACGAGACGATGGCGTGCGTGCTGGCCTTGTTCATCGTGAGCATATGAGGCCGCACGGGGTTGGCGCCAGTCTGCGCCAGGCATAACGCCGCGGCAGCGCCTCCCAGGTCCACTCTCTGCGCAACCGCCTCCTTGTTCACCTTTTCGAGATCTTTCGAGTCCCAGATGTAAATCGTGCCGCCGTAGTTCTTGCCGGCCGAATCGGACTGGTCGATAGACCACACCTCGTTCTTGGAGTTGCTTGGAGCCAGGCCCAGAGAAAAAGTCAGCAGGAGCGCCGCGAAGGGAACCAGTGTCATCCTCGTCATCATCTACCTTGTCCTCGCTTGTCCTTTTTCTGGGTGGGTGAGCGGTGTAGTACCTCAGCTGCAGGATGGGTGTCAAGCCGCGTGCGAGCCATGCCCGCCGAGGTGCAGGCCTCACTCGAGCAACCAGCTATTCCTGCCGCAGCGTTTTCATCGGATCGACCCTGGCGGCTCGACTCGCCGGGATCCACGCCGCGAACAGGCACGCGACCACAATCACCAGCAGGCTGGAGAGGTATGCGACGGGATCGGTGACGTGCACGATCTTGGAAATCATCGCGCCGGCTTCGCTTGCGAGCACCAGTGTCGCCAATGACGCGGCGAGTCCAGCACCGGCCAGCAGCCCGAACAGGACCGGCCGCGCGGTTTGCGCCAACATCAACTGCGTCACCTTCTGAGACGAGGCGCCCAACGCGATGCGCACGCCAATCTCCCTGGTGCGCTGCTCGACCAGGTACGACAACACGCTGAAGAGCCCCGACACGGTCAGCAACAGCGCGAGCCCGCCGAGAATCACCGACACCCAAAAGGCAATCTTCAAGAAGAAGGTTTCGAGCCTCGCCAGGGTCCGCATGGTCATGATCGTGCCCATGTTCGGATCGATCCTGGTGAGCCGCTCGAGCAGCGTCTGCCGCGCCAGATCGGGATCGCCTTGAATGCGAGCCACCAGGAAGGTCTTTGGCGCATCGACGGTGGTCGGCAGGAATACGCCGGCTTCCCTCACATCGGTAATACGGAACCCGGCGACGTCTTTCGAGACGCCGACGACCGTGACCGTGCGCGCTGTCAATTGCGCGGCGCTGGCGTCTGCCTCGGGATTGATGGTGAGGAAGGCGTCACGTTGCTGGGCGGTGAGATCCGGCTCGATCCTGAATGTCTGGCCGACGCCAGCGCCATTCGGCCACAACATCCGTGCGACCGACTCCGAGACGACCGCCACCGGATGCTCGTCGCGCTCCGCGGCGGTGAACGCGCGCCCTCGCACGATGGAAATGCCAAGCACGTCGAAGTACCCCGCCGAGACGTACTTGTAGGTGAGCGCGACCTTCCCCGCACCGACGTCACCAAGGGCGCGGGGTGGCAGTACGAGCAACGGTGGCCTGACACCCGCGAACGCCGTGACCGTGGGGTCGTGACCAAGCGCCTGCAGCATGGCGTCACGCTGGTTGTCGTTGAGGGCGTCGATCAAGAGCGTATCGGCGGTGCGAAACCCAGGATTGAATTGCGATGAGGAGAACGTGCTGCGCAGAAAGATCGCGGAGCAGATCAACAGCAGCGCCGATGCAAAGACCTGCACACCGATCAGGAGGTTACGCGCGCGACCTGGTCGCGCGTCCTTGACCAGCTCGCCGCGCAACGTCCGCACCGGGTCGATGCGGGTCGCTTGCAGCGCCGGCGCCAAGGCGAAGAAGGCGGTGGCGGCAATTGCCGCCAGCACCAGGAACAGCGCGACGCGCCAATCAGCGGCGGGCACACTGAGGTTGACGTCACCCAGATCAACCGGGAAGGTGCGCATCGCCCAGTAGACAGTGCCCTCGAGCGCGAGCCGCGATACGAGATAGCCGCCGGCGGCGGCCGCCAACGCGAGCAACACACTTTCGGTCAGCAACTGGCGGACAATGCGGCGCCGCGATGCGCCAATCGACAGTCGAATGCCGATTTCGCGCTGACGCGCCACGCCGCGGGCGAGCAGCAGGTTCGCGACGTTGGCGCAGCCGATCAACAGGATCAATCCGAACGCGACGAACAGCGGCGTGAAAACCGCGAGGACTTCGAGGGACGGAGGCACGGTGCCGCGTTGCGGCCAGAGCTCAATGCTCATCGTCCGGTCGGCGGTCGCCGATTGGTTCGAGTCCCACGCCGCGAGCTGGGCGCGGGCGCTCTGCATCGACACGCCGGGTGTCAGGCGTCCGACAATGTTGATGCTGACCTTGTCTTCGCTGCCGCGGATGTCCGGCATGAAATCGGCGAGGCGGGCGAGTGGCGCCCAGACGTCGGGCGCGTTGACCTCGAGACCGCGGAACCCCTCCGGCATCACGCCGACGATCTCGTATGGCGCGCCGCTGACGAGCACCGTGCGTCCAATCACGCCGGGATCGCGGTTGAAGTGGCGCTGCCATCCCGTATTGCTTAGCACCAGCACGGGGTTGCCGCCGGCACGATCATCGTCGGCAGCGCTGAGCGCGCGTCCGATGATCGGGTTCACGCGCACCACTCGGAAGAAGCTCGCGGTGACGAGATTGACCGACATCATCCGCCCGTCGACCCGCAGATCCACGTCGTTCAGCTTCGCGTAGGCCTCGGTGAAGACGCTCGTATCGGATCGCAATGCGTCGAAATGCCGCCGCGTGAATGTCGACAGGCCGGTCGCCTGCTCCAGGCGTTCAACGGCGTAGATGTCGTTGACGTCTGGCACGGCGTCGGTCCTGAACACCAGCACGTTCACGACCGTGAAGAGGACGGCCACCACGCCGAGTCCAATCGCGACCGTGACGACGATGGTGAGCGCGGCGAGAGGCGCGCGCTTGAAGGTGCGAAGGGCGTAGTGAAGGTCGCCGATGGTGTTGTCGATGAACGCGGTGCCGCGCTCGTCGCGACACTCGTCGGCGGCGACGGTCGTCGACCCGAACTTCGCCTGTGCCCTCGCCCGGGCGGCGTCCGGCGACAGACCTTGCTCCATCAGCTTCATCGCCTCGCGGTCAATGTGAAACGACAGCTCGTCGTGCAGATCGCGCTCCGCGCGATTCGATGCGAACAGCGCGCGGGCGCGCAATGCCAGGTCGCGAAGGTTCATGCAGTTATGCCAATTTCATCACGCGGCTGATCGCGTTCTGCATCCGGTCCCACTCACGCGTTTCGACGGTGAGCTGCTTCCGTCCTGACGTCGTCAGCCGGTAGTACTTCGCCCGCCGCCCGAGCTCGGACACCTTCCACTCGGCGTCGATCCAGCCCTGATGCTCGAGCCGGTGCAGGGCCGGGTAGAGGGAACCCTGGTTGATCTGCAGCACGTCCTCGGACACTTGCTGGATTCGCTCGGAGATCGCCCAGCCATGGAGCGCGTCCTTCTGCAGCGTGCGCAGGATCAGTAAATCCAGCGTTCCGGGGAGCAGATCAGGGCCGCGAGGGGTCATTGGTGTCGATAGACGACACCAACGGCGAAAAAGTTCAAGCGCACCCGGCTGCGTGTTATCCGCGGGGTGGAACGCGGAGCGCTTACGTCGCTCCTGCCGCAGATTGGTTTCGCAAATCCATGCGTCGGCCGCACGTTGGCGGATCTACGACGCGACGTGCCGCTGCTCATCACCAGGGCCGGACGCGACCAGTTTCCGGCGATGAATGCCTCCATCGACAGATTCATCCGTCACGGACTCATCGGGAATCTCCCGATGACCGTCGTGAACCATGCCGAAGGCGAGCACGCCTTTGACCTCTTCGAAGAAAGCCGCACGTCTCGCGATATCGTCCGCCAGACACTGCGGTTCCTGGGGCAGCACCTGACGGCTGAGAGCTCGCACGCGTAGCATCGGCGAATCGAGGGCCCGCGGCAGACGCCCTGAGGAGACCCAGCAGTCTCGCCACGGTTGGTCTATCTGTCTTTCTCGACAACGCGGATGGTGAGGCCATGAATCCTGGACGGATCAATGGTCGCCTCTTCCTCGGATTCAACCCCGAGCAGACCCTTCTGCCGCAGGAATGCCTTCGCTCGTGGCAACGACGTGACCCGTATTACCAGTCCCTGAGTCGTATTGTCCTTGGATTGGACGAGGCGTATTGAAGGCCCGTCGCCTACCTGCCACGTATTCGAGCCGGACATTGGCGTCGGATCGAGGAGCCTTTGCCACAGGCTGCTGGCCGCCTCCAGATCGCTGACGCCGACGAGGACCTGATTCACGGCCGCGACACCCAAAGGGCCTCCGCCGCTCTCTGCCAACTGGGCGCGCAAACGCTCACGACGTTGGTCAACGTTGACGTACGTCGAACTGTACTCGCTGAGGAAGACATGCATCGTGGCATCGGCGGCCTCACCGTCGGAGAATTGCCGCAAGGTGACGTTGGTCCAAAGCGTATTCTTCGAACCGTCTGGCCCGGTTGCGATCAACGGCCGCGGCGTTCCGAATGTGAGACCGCGCCGGTCCAGTTCGGCAAGCGATGCCGCCAACGGCGAGGGCTCGAAAGCAAATCCGATGAGTTGCGCACCTGACCCTTGGCCCTTCTGACCAGGGAATCGGATTGCTTCCACGTTGACGTTGCCGAATCCAACGCCTCCGGTCGCAACGCCTTCTCGCGGGCTCATCAAAGGCCACGCAACGGGAAGTTGAAGCACTTCCGTGAAAAAGGCGTAAACCTTCGCGGGGTCATCGGCCCTGATCATGATGTGGTCGATTCGCCGGATGGGAGGTGCAGTCGGCTGCGCGGCGGAGCCGAAGCTAGCACACGCCAACAGGATCGCGGGAAAGGAGAGTAGTTGGGTTGCGCCAGAGCGTCGCATACGCGTGCCACCGATCTACTGATTAGATATTCGCCGCCCCGTTTCCTTCCAGAACTTCATACCGCGCACACGGCCTGCCTCCAGCACGAATCCGGTCACGGTGCCGGTGGAGTCTCGCGTGAAACGGATCACGCCGGGCTGACTCGCGAACGTATCGGTGATGAGCGGTTCGAGCACGGACGGGTTCGACTTGAGCCGCTCCAGGCGCAACCGGCCGTCCTTCACGACGATCCGATAAATCGCCTCGATCTCGTCGCTGCGATACGCGCCGGCGAACGCCTCGAGTTGTGCGGTGGTCGGCGTGAACGGTGCGACCCGCTCGAAGGTCACAGCCGTCCCAAACTCGGGCGCGATGGTCAGGCGACTCGACTCGAAGATCAGTGTCGGCGATGGGTTCTCGAGTACAAAGCGACGGTTGCCAATCGACTTCAACGCGATCGTCTGCTCCGGGCTCGTACGCATTTTCAGGTGGCCGTCCTCGAAGACGAACCGGCGCGCACTGGCATCCCGCGCGTTCCAGTACAAGCCGGCAAGCGTCGCCAGTTCCGCGGCGGGAAGCTTCACTTCCGCCACGGCAACCGGCGCGGTTGCCGTCATCGGCTGCATGTGGTCGCCGAGATAGACCTCGGCGACGCGTTGCGCCAGCTGCATCGGGTTGGTCTGCGCCAGGTTGCACAGCGTCGCGACGCCGAAGCGCTGCTGTGGATAGCGCAGCAGCGCTGAACGATATCCCGCGTCCGCTCCACCATGCGTGATGGTGTTCAGGCCGCGGTGCGTGCCGTGGACGATTCCCGAGGCGTAGTCGATGTCGCGTCCCTCGTTGAGGCGGCCGCGCTCCTCCATGGCGGCGACGAGCGCCGTGCCGCCAACGACCGGCTTCTGAAAGTTCGCGTCCCATTTCGCCAGGTCCTCAGCAGTCGTCAAGAGGCTTGTGGCGCCGGCGGTATCGAAGTTGGTGACGCTCAACTTGAATGTCCCATCCTGCCGCGTGTAGCCGTACGCCTGGTGCTTGACGATTTCCGCAAAGTCGTCGCGGAAGTGCGTGTTGGTCATACCCAGCGGTTTGAAGATCCGGTCGTCGGTAAACTCCCTAAACGATCGACCGCTCGCGCGGCTCACGATCACGGCCAGGAGCGTGTAGCCGCTGTTGGAGTAGAGATGCTGCTCGCCCGGCGGGAAGTTGAGGTCCTTCTGCCGAGACAGCACCCACAGCACGTCGTCATCGGTGATGAGGTCGTTCGAGTAGCGCCAGCCGGCAAGTCCGAGCAGCGACCACTGATCGCGGATACCGCTGGTGTGATGGAGCAAATGGCGGACGGTGATGCGCTTGCCGAAATCGGGCAGTTCCGGCAGGTGCTTCCGGATATCGTCGTCCAGCGTCAGCTTGCCGTCCTGGGCGAGCAATAGAATCGCCGCGGCAGTGAACTGCTTCGACACCGACGCGACGTGGAAGATGGACGACGGTGCGAGCGGCACGTCGTGGTCGAGATTCGCCATGCCGTAGGCGCGGCTCAGCACCGTTTTGCCGTCCTGGTAGACAGCCACGGTGCAGCCTGGCGAGCCAGGGACGGTAAACTCCTTGAAGATCTCGTCGACCCGCGCCTGCCGATCGGGCGGAGCCTGTGCGAACGCGAGCAGCGCGACGACGGCGGCGAGCAGATGTGAACTCATGATGCGCGCATCGTATCGAAAGCGATGGCGCGGCGCTCATCCATTCCAGCCCGACAGCATGCCGGACATTGACCCCGTTGGGGGCACTTGGCATATGCTAGCCGCTCTTCAGAGACCAGGCGCCAAATCTAGGAAGCTCGCGCAAAGCGGCTGGAGGGTAGTCAGATGCAGAGACTGTCTCTCGCGACGGCGGTGGCCATTGGGTTGTCGGTCGCGGCGTTCATCCTCACCACACCAAGACCGGCTGAGGCCTCGATTCACGAGATCATCGCGGCGTTGTGCCGGGCGGGCGGCGAGGAAGTCGTGCCGCATGGACAGAACAAGGTGGGAAACTCGTTTCTCAGGGCATTGATGGCGACCGGGTTCATCACGTCGATCGAGTCCACACCGACCACGCTCACGATCAACTTCGATCCGACCGTTCCCAATTCCAAGTTCAGGTCCACCGGCTCGAACGTGAGCTTCACCTCACCTGACGGCGTGCTGGTGACCCTGATACCGGGGGTCGAACCCGACCCGGCGTTCCCCGCACACTCGCACTGCAACAACCTGCGGTAGCCAATGTGACCGCTTGCCCGCGAGCGACTCCCGCGGCGGTCTTGTCGCGAGAGTTGCTCGTCGGAGAGATCCACAGGTCATGATCCTGATGACGCTCGCCGCCCTGCTCGTGTTGCAGACGCAAGTCCCACCGCGAGAGCCGCGGGACCTCAGGACCTCCAGGGCCAGCATTGAAGGCGTCGTGCTTCGCAGCGGCTCCGGTGAGCCACTCGCGAGAGCACACGTCACGCTGCTGAGAACCGGTGATGGCACCGGCGATCAGGAATCGCGTCCAGCGCCTCCATCGACGACCACTGGTCCAGATGGCAGGTTCGTCCTTCGGAACCTGGATTCCGGCGTGTACCGAATCGCCGTAGCGCGCAACGGTTACGCGCGCCAGGAATACGGTCAGCGCGTATTCGGAGGACAGGGCACGGT
>JALDXK010000281.1:0-7542 GCA_032155105.1 Acidobacteriota bacterium | reverse complement strand
CGGCTGTGCCGCACGCGTTGCACATGCCGTCGCACACGTTCACCCGCGTCGGCTATTGGCAGGACTCGGTCTCCACCAACATCAAGTCGGCGACCATAGCCGAAAAGACCAACGGCATCGCTGAGGCGATGCACGCCCGCGATTACATGACCTACGCCTACCTGCAGATGGGGATGGATGCCGAGGCCAAGGCGAACCTCGAGCACGCGATGCGCCTGGGCACCATGACCGGAGGCACGCAGGGCGCAGCCGGATCGGGCACGAATATGTTTGCCATGGCGGCGATCCCCGCGCGCTTCGCGATGGAGCGGCAGCAGTGGGACGAGGCGATGTCGCTGAAGCCGAACCCGGCGCCGACGACGCCCTACACCGAGGCGATCACGCATTTCGCGCGCGCGGTCGGCGCGGCGCGGGCCGGCAAGCCCGACGCGGCAGCGCCCGACATCGCGCGGCTGGCGGCGATTCGCGATCGCGAGACCGAGATGAAAGACGAGTACTGGTCGCAGCAGGTGGACATCCAGCGCCGCGGCGCCGAAGCGTGGGTGATGTTCGCGAAGGGCGACAAGGCCGGCGCGATCACCGCGATGCGCGACACCGCCGTCCGCGAGGACGCCACCGACAAGTCGGCGGTGACGCCAGGGCCGCTGGCGCCGGCGCGCGAAATGCTGGCCTACATGCTGCTCGAGAACAACCAGCCCAAGGACGCGCTCGTGGAGTTCGAGGCCGTGATGAAGAAGGAACCGAACCGGTTCCTGGCCATCTACGGCGCCGGCAAGGCGGCGGAAGCGTCGAAGCAGACCGCGAAGGCCAAGGGCTACTTCAAGCAGCTCGCCGACATGGGCAAGGACGCCGGCGCCGAGCGTCCCGAGCTCCAGTACGCGCGCGCCAACGCGCGGTGAGGCCACCGACTAGACACCGATTAGACGCTGAGTAGTTTGGCAGCCTGCTAGAAGAAGGAGACGCGCGCCGGGGCTTCCTGGCGCGCGATTCTTCGCCACGAGAAGTGCACCCGCGCCGCGGCGTAGAACATCGACACGGCGGCGTGGTCCCACGTCAAGCGGGCGCTGGACATTGAATGCAGCGCGCCATCGAACGCGAAGATCAGGCACAGCAAAACACTGATCTCAGCGAAGATCGCGAGGATCAACCACTTCATCTGAATTGTCTCCGAATCCTGGCGGCGGGAGCCGTACCAGGTCAGACGGATTTTGCCACAGAAGGGTTCGATCACGATCCACCGCTGCTCACAAAATTACGAAGCCGTGACAGAGCGGCGGCGACGGTCGCTTCCGTGGATGCAAAGCAGACGCGAATGTAGCCTTCGCCATCACTCCCGAAACCCACGCCCGGTGCCAGCGCCACGCCCGTGTCGCGCACCAGCGCGGCCGTAAACGCGGTGGAATCGCTCGCGGCACGTATTCTCGGAAATGCATAGAACGCCCCTTGCGGCAGCGGCAGGTCGACCCCGGGCAACGCGTTCAACGCCTCGATGACCTGGGCGCGCCGCCCGGCGTAGTGTTGCCGCAACTCCGCGATGTAGGCCTCGCCATCGCGCAGCGCCACGATGCCGGCCTGCTGCACCATCGCCGCGGGATTCGAGGTCATGAACTCCACCGCCTTGTACATCGCCTTGATGGTGCGCTCGCCGGTTTGCGCCCAGCCCAGGCGCCAGCCGGTCATGTTGTAGGACTTCGAGAAGCTGTTGACGACGATCAATCGATCGCGGTTAGCGTCGAGGCGCGCCAACGATGGCGCGACTGCTTGGTCATAAATCAACCGCTCATACACTTCATCCGCCAGCAGCACGAGGTCGTGCTGCTCCGCGATGTCGACGAGCGCGCGCTGTTCGTCCTCGGTGATCACCCAGCCGGTTGGATTCGATGGGCTGTTGACGATGAGCATGCGCGTGTGGGCGCCGGCCGCGGCTGGCCCCCCGACATCGTGACCCCGTTCGAGAAGATCGCGTAGGCAGGCGACACGATGACAGCGTTGTCGCCCCGGCCCACGCACGCGCGGATCGCCGCATAGATGGCCATCGAGGCGCCGACGGTGGCCATCACTTCGGATGGCGAGTAGCGGGCGCGGTGCAGCTCGAAGACCTTGTCGGCAATCGCCTGGCGGAGCTCGGTGTAGCCGGCGGTGTGCGTATAAAAGGTGTGCCCGGCCAGTGCCGCTTCATGGGCGGCGCGGCAGATGAACTCCGGCGTCGGCAGGTCGGACTCGCCGTAGCAGAGTTTCAGCGAGCCGGGCATGCGTTCCGCAATGGTTGCGATCTGCACCATCGGCGATTCCGCAACATTCAGGATTTCTTCACGCAGTTCCACGCACGGATTCTAGTGCCTAGGCACCCGTGCCTTGCACCTTCGGCGCAGTTAGAATTCTGTTCGTGTCCCTGCCCAAGCTGGTTGGTATCCCCTACGATGGAAGTTCGTCGTTCCTGCGCGGCGCCGCCGTTGCACCGCCGTTGATTCGCGCCGCGGTTCATTCGCCGGCGCTCAACCAGTTCACCGAGCAGGGGGCCGACCTCGCAAACCTTGCCGATGCCGGCGACCTGGCGCTTGGCGAGGACCGAGCGGCAGCGCGGGCCGCGATCGAGCGGGGCGTGTTTGCGGTCCTCGATGACGGCTTCCGGCCCCTGTGCCTCGGCGGTGATCACTCGATCACCTATCCGATCCTGCGCGCGGTGGCGAAGAAGCATCCTGGCGTCACGATCCTTCACATCGACGCGCACGCGGATCTCTATGACGAGTTCGAGGGCGATCGCTTTTCGCATGCCTGCCCGTTCGCGCGCATCATGGAAGAGGAGCTGTGTGTGAAGCTGGTGCAAGTTGGCATCCGCACGCTGACGCCGCACCAGCGCCAGCAGGTCTCACGGTTTGGCGTCGATCAGATCGAGATGCAGCGCTTCGCCGCCGGAGCCCGGCCTGGCATCGATGGCCCCGTCTATGTGTCGGTCGACCTCGACGGCCTCGACCCGGCCTTCGCGCCAGGCGTGTCGCATCGCGAGTCCGGCGGTCTCACCGTGCGCGACGTGCTGACGATGATTCACGCGTTGAAGGGGCCGATTGTTGGCGCCGACGTCGTCGAGTACAACCCGGCACAAGACATCGGGGGCGTCACCGCCTCCGCCGCCGCCAAGATCTCGCGCGAGCTGGCGGGCGCGATGATGCTTGTGAGGTAGGTGACGCTGTGTCGTACCGGCACCACCCATAGGCACCGGCACCCCGCACCCACCCTTTGGCACCCTACGCACCGTACGCACCCTAGGTACCCTATGCCGGTGGCGCTGCCGCCTCCAGTCTCTGCGTGAACACCGCCCGACCGGAAGTATTTATCAACGACACGGTGAGATGTCCGTCCGAGGGATCGACGTCGAGTTGTCCGAAGAATTGGAACCCGGCGTCGGGTGGACGATTCGGCTTCAGGTCGTTGGGGACACCAGTGAAACGCGCCTCGGGACCGAACGTGCGATCGAGGGGGCCGGGCGCGAAGGTGCCGGCGTGCGCGGGGCCGGCGATGAATTCCCAGAACGGATCGAAGTCGGCGGTGGCCGCCCGCGACGGATCGAAGTGATGCGCCGCGCAGTAGTGCACGTCGGCGGTGATCCACACCACGTTGCGGACCCGGCGCGACTTCAACGTGCTCAACAGCCCGGCGATCTCGAGCTCGCGGCCCCGCGCCGGGCCGTGATCGCCGTTGGCCGCCGCTTCGTGGCGGCCGGGCTGGTGCGCCACGGTGACGCCGAGCGGCATGTCGGCGGCCACGACCTTCCACGTCGCCTTCGAGCGAGCCAGTGCGTCTGCCAGCCAGCGCACCTGTCGATCGCCGAGAAACGCCGTGCCGGGTCCGCGCGCCGTCTGCAAGTTCTCGCTGTTGGCAGAGCGGTAACTGCGCATGTCGAGGGCGAACACCTCCACGAGCGGGCCGATCGGGATCGAGCGATAGATCGCCGCGTTCGATGAGCGATCGATCGTGACGGGGTAGTGCTCGAGAAATGCCTGCCGCGCGCGAGCCGCGAGCACGGCGATGCGCTTCTCCGTATAGGGCGAGGTGTCGGGCAGCACCTGTTCGTGAAACCAGTTGTCGCGCACCTCGTGGTCGTCCCACATCACCACGTGACCGACCTCGGCGGCACACCGACGGTAGTGATCGTCAAGGCGGTTGTAGAGATGATTGCCGCGATACTCATCCAGCGTCTCCGCCACCTTTGACTTGGCCGGCGTCACCAGGTTCTTCCACACCGTCCCATCGTCGAGCGGCACCTCGTCACGCAAGGGCCCGTCGGCGTAGATCGTGTCGCCGACATGCACGAACACATCGGGGTTCGCCTCGCGCATCGTGTTGAAGAGGCGCATGCCGCCGCGCGAGGTATCGATGCCCCATCCCTGTCCGCACACGTCCGCGGACCAGGCGATGCGCACCGGTTGGCCCGGCGCGCGAGCGGTGCGGAAGCCGCCCGTCTCCGGCGCGCTCGAGACGCGGCCGCTCCCGAGGTCTTCGAAGCGCACGCGATAGAAGATGTCCTGTCCCGGAGGCCAGCCGCCGATCTCGGCGCGCGCGGTCAGACCGGTGCCAGGCGTGGCGATGCTGCCGCGGACGCGCCGGGCGTTGGTGAACGATTCGGTGGTGGCGTACTCGACGACGAGACGAGACGGCCGATCGACATGCGCCCACACAATGGCGCGATCGGATCCCGAAGGCCCGGCCGAGACGCCGGCGTCGATGCGCGGCCGCTCCCGCTCCGACGTTGTGACAGCAGGAGCTTGCCGCGGAACTGATATCCACGGCAGCCCCGCCAATTGTTGAATGAACGTCCGCCGCTTCAAGGTTCCTTCCGCACCCGTCGCACCCGTTGCACCGGTTGCACCCGCTAGAACAGATACTTAATCCCGAGTTGGACGATGCGGCCGTCCTCCGCAGTGGTGATCTGGCCGAACGGCGCCGAGCCGATCACGCCGTTGGGCTGACCGAAGCGCGCCTGGTTCCAGATGTTGAAGCCCTCGACGCGCACCTGGATGCGATGATGGCCTGCGAATGCAAACGTCTTGAATACCGACAAGTCGGTGCGCTGGAATCCGGGGCCGCGCACCGTATTGCGACCGGCGTTACCCCGGCGCTCCCCGGTCTGCGCCAGCGACAACGTGGTGAAGCACGAGGTGTTGAACCATTGCGCGGTGGTCTGTGGTCCGTCGTTCGGATCGCACGTCACGTCGGGCCTCGACGTCATGTAACGGATGTCGAGCACCGCGCCTTGCGTGACGGTGAGTGGGAAGCCGGTCTGCGCCTGGTAGATGCCATTCAGCTGCCAACCGCCGGCGATCGCGCGTATCAGCGCGGACGACTGATCGAGCCGCGGCAACTCGTAGCCGAAGCTGACCACGAATCGATGCCGGGCATCGAACAGCGCCGGGCCCTTCTCGAATTCGAGTGCCTGCTCGATGCTGGCTTCATCGCCCTGGACCACAGGCAGCACCGGCCGCGTTTCGCCGCCGATATTGAGACCCGACACGTGATCGGTCGTCTCGCCGAGCGTATAGCTGGCGAGGAAGTTGAGGCCGCGCGTCGGCAGCATACGCACGCTGGCCTGCAGCGAGTCGTACCACGATTTCGCAACCGGGAAGGTCGGACGCACGAGCGCGTAGGCCGGCATGATGCGCGCGCCCCGGGTGGTTTGTCCGGGCGTGTAGACTCCTGGATTGATCTCCATGAACATCGGCAGGTTGTGGCCGCGTGAGCCCACGTACGCAATCTCCGTCCCGACCCGGGCCATCACTTGCCGCTGCACGCCGAGGTTGAAGTGGTAGGCGTACGGCGACTTGAAGTCCTCGCCCCAGCCGATGATCGTCAGCGCCGGCGGGAACGGATTGGGCGGGCCGGCGACCGCGGCTAGCGGATCGGCCAGCGTAATGGGCGTCGGCGAGTTGAGCTCGATGAGCGGCGTAAAGGGCGGCGAGAGCACGCCACTCTGGAAGAAGTCGCCCTGCCCGGCGAGCGCGTCGTAGAAGACGCCGAATGCCGAGCGGATGCTGGTGCGGCCGTCACCGGCCGGATCCCAGGCTACCGCCAGTCTCGGCGCGAAGTTGTTCTTGTCGGTGGGGACGATGCCGCGCGGCACGTCGTTATCGCCGGGATAGACGAGACCGGTCGGCGCGGCAGGGAAGAGCGTGGACTGCACGCCGGTACGGAACCCGGTGATCGCATCGTTGAGGTCGATGAACGGCGTCGGCAACTCGTAGCGGAGTCCGAGATTCAGCGTCAGCCGGTCGCTGATGCGGAACTCATCCTGCGCATAGCCGGCGAACAACCAGCCGTAGCCGTCCTGGATCGCCTGCTGCGTGGTGGCACGCGTCTGCGTGGCGAAGCCGAGCAGAAAATCCGCCGCGGCGTTGCCGGTCAGGGCGCCGCCGAAAGTGAGATCGCCGTTCGGACGGTTGATGAAGGCGATCCGCATGGCTTCACGACGCACGTCGCCGCCGATCTTCAGTGCATGACGCCCCTTGATCCAGGTCAGGTCGTTGGCGACTTGCCACACGTGATTGACGCGATCGACGAACGGTTGTTGCGCGTCGCCGAGCGCGGCGTTGCCGCCGCCGAAGAATCCCTGCACCAGGAACGAGGGCAAGCCGGCCGCGATGGGGTTGGTGTTGGCGAGGTTGATGCCGTAATCGCGCGGGTCGAGGCCGCTCGTCACCGCGGGATTCGCGCTGATGCGGTTGATCGAGAAGCGCGCCTGGTTGATGATCGTCGAGCTGATCACGAAGTTGTGCGACACCATGCCGTCCTGCAGCGTCGCGACGGCGCGCTGATCGACCGGCGCGACGATCTTCGGCGTGAGGCGCTCCGTGTCGCTGCGCATGTAGCGGCCGAGGATCGTCTGCCGCTGTCCGAGGTGGTAGTCGAACCGCATGCCGAATTGATCGCGCACGTCGCTCACTGTCGGCGACACGATGTAGCGGTTGCCGGGCGAGTTGGGCAGCGGCACGAAATCGCGCAGCAGCTGTGCGGCCGGCGCGCTGATGCGGTTGGCCGGGATCACGTTGCCGGCAAAGGGCTGCCCGGTCAGCGGATCGCGAATCGCGGCGCCGCCGGAGAAATCGCCCCGCCGCTGCGCCTCCGACAGCACCAGGATGTTCTGCGTGATGCCGCTGTCGTTGCGAAAACCCTCGTAGAAACCGAATCCGAACAGCCGGTTGCGCAGGATCGGCCCACCGAGCGAGCCGCCAAACTGGTTCTGCTTCAGCTCGGGCTTCGGCTGGTTCTGCGGTGCGAAGTAATTGCGGGCTTGCATGGCATCGTTGCGGTTGAATTCCCACAACGCGCCGGAGACGGTGTTGGCGCCCGACTTCGTCACCACGTTGACGACCGAGCCGGCGTTGCGGCCGTACTCCGCCGAGAACGCGTGCGTGAGAATCTTGAACTCCTCGATCGCGTCCGGCGGCGGGCGCAGCACGAAGCCGGTGTTGAAGGTGTCGTTGTTGGTGGCGCCGTCCATCAGGAAGTTGTTGGACTGGTTGCGCATGCCGTTGACGTTGAAGCCGCCGG
>JALDXK010000280.1:0-7569 GCA_032155105.1 Acidobacteriota bacterium | reverse complement strand
ATCCGGACCTTCACGAGACCCTGTTCGGGCCTCGCGATCTGCCGTTTTCAATCACGCTCGTGTTTCCGCCGTTCGACGGCCCCAGTTTCGAGCGGGCGCTCGACAAGGCTCGCGCCTCAGCGGAATACCGCGACACCGGCGAGGGTGCCGATCGCCGTCATCGTGCGCGGTTCTTCTCCGACGACGTGATGCGGCTGAAGGACCTGTTCGAGATCGTCGGCCCCGTGCCCGGTACCGAGGTACTCATCGACGATCGCCCCGTGCCGTTCTCGCGAGAGTTGTGGCTGCCGCTGTTGTGGTTCCATCTGCTGGACTGATCGCACCATGGCACCGCCGAGAACCGAATTCGACAAGCAGATGCAATATCTCGAGGCCGAGATCCGGCGGCTCGAGGCGGAATTCAACATGTTCCTCGCCGGCCGGCTGCCGCGGCCGCCTTGGGAAACGCGTTCGAAGGTGGCGGCGCTCATCAAGCGGCACGACCAGTCCTACATCAACAACACCGCCGATCGGTTCCGCTTCGAATCGCTGCAGAACCGTCATCAGAAATATCTCGAGCTCTGGGACCGCCAGATGACGAACCGCGAGCTTGGCCGCACGCCGACGGGCGCGCGGAGGCCGATGCCGACGCCGAGCGTGAGCGAGGCGCCGGCGGAGTCTCGCCGTAGCGCTGAGGCATCAAGCAGCGCGAAGGCGGAGGCCGAGCGAGTCGTCACCTTCGGACGCAACGACGACGCGGCGGCGCGAGCCAAGGAAGTTTACGAGCAGCTCGCGGCGGCCAAGAAACAGGTCGGCGAAGCGCCGGTGTCGTTCGATCGCGTGGAAGCGCTGGTCCGCGCCCAGGTGCAGAAGTTCGGCTCGGAAGGCAACGTCGCCTTCAAGATCGGGATGAAGGACGGCAAGGTGTCGCTCACCGTCAAGGCCGAGAAAGAAAATGAGTAGGAAGAAACCGGAAGGTTGCCGGGACCAGGAGGGAGCCTGGCCCCGGGTGGATCAAGAGGTAACTTAGGCGGCGCGGGTCACGTTGCCGGCCTGCGGTCCCTTAGGCCCGTCAACGATCTCGAATTCCACCGGCTGTCCCTCTTCGAGGGAACGGAAGCCAGCGCCCTGGATCGCCGAATAATGCACGAACACATCGCTACCGCCTTCGCGCTCGATAAAACCGTAGCCCTTGGCGTTGTTGAACCACTTGACCTTGCCTGTAATACGCATCGTTCTCTTCCTGTCTTGCTGGTGGCTCGACGCCACCATATTGATCGACCCCCATCGCACTTTTGTGTCGGGCTCGTAGGAGGCCGTCACTGGATGAGGTAGGGGCAACAAAAAACGGCCGCAACTTGCGGCCTTCTGGTCCGCAGAAATGGACTGCGGGGATGATACTGGGCCGTTACATTTGGTGTCAATTCCGAAAACTGTAATATCAGCGTTGGGTTTTCGTCTTTATTTCGTCGTGAGGTTGATTGTTTGATGCGACGCGCAATTCTGAGTGTTTCCGATAAAAGAGGCCTGATCTCGTTCGGTCAGGCGCTGGCCGCACGGGGCTTCGAGCTTGTGTCGACCGGCGGCACCGCGAAGGCGCTAGCCGAGGCGGGCCTGGCCGTCACAAATGTCAGTGACGTGACCGGATTCCCCGAAATGATGGATGGGCGGGTCAAGACGCTTCATCCCAAAATTCATGGCGGCATCCTTGCGCGCCGGGATCACCCCGAGGACCTGCAACTTGCCTCCCAGCACGGCATTGGCCTCGTTGATCTCGTCGTCGTCAACCTCTATCCCTTCGTAGAAACGGCGGCCAGGCCGGGCATCCGGTTCGACGACCTGGTTGAGCAGATCGACATCGGCGGCCCCAGCCTGGTGCGGGCCGCGGCGAAGAACTTCCGCGACGTCCTGATCGTGGTCTCGCCGAAAGACTACGACGAGGTGATCGCCGAACTGGACCGCGACGGCGGCCCGACGCCGGCGTTCCGATTCGACCTGGCACGCCGCGCGTTCAGGCACACCGGCGAGTACGACACCGCGATCGCGTCAACACTCCGGGAAGTGACCGTCGACGGTGAGGCCTTTACGGTTCCGACCGCAACCGCGCCCAAACTGCTGTCCATTACCGCGCGCAAGCTCCGCGATCTCCGCTACGGAGAGAATCCGCATCAACCTGCGGCGTGGTACGCCCTCGAACCTCCGGCCGGCCTCGGCGCGCCCGCCGTGCTGCAAGGCAAGGAGCTGTCGTTCACCAACCTCCTCGACCTCGACGCCGCCGCGCGCATCGTCATTGAATTCGACGAGCCGGCTGCGGCGGTGATCAAGCACACCAACCCGTGCGGCGCCGCGACCGGGGCCACGATCGCGGAGGCGTACCTGCGCGCCCGCGAAGCCGATTCGCTGGCGGCCTTCGGCGGCATCATCGGGTTGAACCGATCGATCGACGAGGAGACCGCACGCGCCATCGTCTCGACGTTCATCGAAGCCGTGATCGCGCCGAACGTCGACGACACAGCCCGAACCATCCTGGCGACGAAAGCCAACCTGCGCGTGGTCGTTGCCGATTTCCGCTCCTTGACTGGCGGCGACAAACCTTCAGGTTTGTCGATCAACCCTTCAGGTTTGTCGCTCGACTATCGATCGATTCTCGGCGCGATGCTCGTCCAGGAGCGCGATCGCGTCGCCGAGGCGCAATTGCCGTGGCCCGCGGAAGGCCTCAAGGTGGTGACCAGGCGCCAGCCCACCGAGGCAGAGTGGCAGGGGATGCGGTTTGCCTGGCGCGTGATGGCGCACGTGAAGTCGAACACGGTGATCTTTACCGATGCGGTGCGCACACTCGCGATCGGCGCCGGCCAGATGAGCCGCGTCGACGCGGTGAAGGTCGCCGTCAACAAGGCGGCGGGTTGGAAGGGCGGCGACGCCGCGATCCTCAAGGGATCGGTGGCCGCATCGGATGCGTTCTTCCCGTTCCGGGACGGCCTCGATGCCGTTGCGGTGGCCGGAGCCACCGCGGTGGTGCAGCCCGGTGGCTCGGTGAAGGACGAGGAAGTCATCGCCGCCGCCGACGAGCACGGCATCGCGATGGTGTTCACGGGCCGGCGACACTTCCGGCACTGAGTCGACGATGATGCTCCTCAAAAAAGGCACCAAGGCGCCCGAACAGATCGTCGAGGACGAGGTCACCGACCAGCGCGAAGACGAGACGCAGGGCATCCGCTGTCCGCATTGCCGGTGGCGGCCGTCAGCCTCAGATCGGTGGAGTTGCGTGAGCGACGCCGACGGTCCAGAGCCGCCGTTTCCGTCGTGCGGCACGGCGTGGAATACGTTCGCGACGCGCGGCCGGTGTCCCGGCTGCAGCCATCAATGGAGGTGGACCGTCTGCCTGCGCTGCAAGGGGTGGTCGTTGCACGAGGCGTGGTACGCAGCTGATCGATCCTGATACTCCAGATGCGCGCACTCGCCTGGCAGCCCCGGACGTTGACGTTCCACACCAGCGGCTACTGGTTTGCCGCGTTTCTCGCCGTGACGTTGCTCGCGTTCTGGCCGACCTATTTCGCGAAGCTGCCCGCGCGACTGGATTTCTACACGCACGCGCACGCGGCGATGATGACGATGTGGCTGGGGATGCTGATCGCGCAGCCGTTCCTCATTCGCCGTCAGCGGCGTCCCTTGCATCGCGTGATCGGCCGCCTGTCGTACGTGCTGGTGCCCGCCATCGCCGTCACGTGGGTCTTGCTCACGCATCTCCGGGCTGCGGTGATGCCGGCGGAGGTGATCGAGCGCGACGGGCCGTTCTTCTACCTGCCGTTCGTCTCCGGCGTGTTGTTCGTGGCGGCCTGGGGCATGGCGATCTGGCGCCGGCACACGCCGCCGCTGCACGCGCGCTACATGATCTGCACTGCGCTCGCCGCGGTGGATGCCGTGATGGCGCGGCTCGTGGGCGTCAACTTTCCGCCGCTTTCCAACCCGCTTGCCTATCAGTTAATCGGCTTTGGCCTGACCGACGCGATGCTCCTCGGCCTATGGGCGATGGATCGCGGTCCATACCGCCGCGCGTTCGCGCACATGCTGCTGGTGTTCGTGCCCTTGCACCTGTTCTGGTTTACCGGCGCCCAGTCCGCGGCCTGGCTCGACGTCGTGCGGTGGTTCCGCGGCCTGCCGCTGACCTGACCCGCATCCGCCGCCGCCAGGCTTGCATGGTCGCGGCTGCCGATCGAAGCTTGCGGGCATGACCGACAAGTGCCCGAAGTGCAGAAAGGAAATGGAGCGGGGATTCCTGCTCGATCAGGCCTACGGTACCGCCAAGGCGTCCGACTGGATAAAGGGGCCGGTCGAACGATCGTTCTGGACCGGCGTCAAGACCCGCGGAAAGGAGCGTCGCAGCGTCGTGACCTATCGCTGTGTCGGCTGCGGCTATCTCGAATCCTACGCGAAATAGCCGCCGCCCGCGGCGTGGCGCTAGAATGCCGACGTTATCCATGCCAGAAGGCTTCAGCGGACTCGACATGACGGTGCTCGTGGGGATTTTCATCCTCGCGCTGCTGACCAGGTTCGGCGGTTTCGGCCGCGGCTGGTGGCCGCCACGGTGATTCCTCCGCGGCCGGCTCTCGTCAAGGACTGTTGAGCTTTTCGCCGAGCGGCAATCCCGCCCGTGGGTCTTCGCCATGTGCTCGTCACCATCGACGAGACGGGCAAACTGCTCAGCGCCGGCGACACCGTCCTGTTCTCCGAGACCGAGCGTCGCGGCGACATCGAGGTGACGATGTACGACCATCACAGCATCGGCGGTCGCTATGAGGACGATGGATCGTTCCGCGGCACGTGTTGGACGACGCAGTCGGAGCAGATCGGCGATAGCGACGACGCGGTGATCGTGTCGTCCACGCCCTCGCCGCCGTCGCCAGACGAGGTTGCGGCCCTCAACAGTCTCGTCGCTGAGGTCATGCGGCGCGCGCCGGCCACGACACGATGATGATCGATTACGATCGCCGGGTGACGCAACTCGAGGTGGTGCGCTGACGTGAGCACCTCCGCAGCCACCATCCGCCGGGTCCAGGTCGTGGACGATGCCATGATCGGCGCGCTTGCCGCGGTGACGAAAGACTGCGTCGACCACGGTGCCTCGATCGGATTCATGCAGCCGTTCACCAACGAGCATGCCACCGCGTTCTGGCAAAAGGTGGCCGCCGACGTGGCGGAGCGTAAGCGGGTGCTGCTCGTCGCCGAAGACGATCGCGGAGTGTGCGGCACGGTGCAACTGATCGTCGATCTGCCCGACAACCAGTCCCATCGCGCCGATCTGGCGAAGATGCAGGTGCATAGCCGGGCGCGGCGCCAGGGCCTCGGTGCGGCGCTGCTCAGCGCCGCCGAGACGGCAGCCCGCGAGTCGGGCAGGACGCTGCTGGTGCTCGACGCCGTCACCGACGGCGATGCCGCGCGCTTGTACGCGCGTCTTGGGTGGGTGCGCGTGGGCGACATCCCGAACTACGCGCTGTTTCCCGAGGGCGGCTTCTGCAGCACCACGTACTTCTACAAAAATCTGGCGCCGTGAGCGTTCTCACCACCACCCGGTTCGAGTTGCGTCCCGTCACGGCCGCGGATACCGGCGAACTCCACGCGTTGTGGATCACGCCGGGTGTGCGGCGCTTTCTGTGGGATGACGAGATCATCCCCCTTGAACGCGCGGAGGAAACCGTGTCGGCGAGTCTGGCGCTGTTCGAGCAACACCGCTTCGGACTGTGGACGGCACGGCTGAAGGGAACGGCGGCGATCTGCGGGTTCACCGGTCTGTGGCCGTTTCGGGTCGAACGGGAGTTCGAATTGCTCTACGGCGTGGCCGAGCCGATGTGGGGCCAGGGCTACGCCGTCGAGGTCGCGCAGGCAGTTCTGGACCACTGCTACGCCTCCCTTGACATGCCCGTCGTGCGCGCGAGTATCGATGCGCCGAACCTTGCCTCGGCACGCGTGCTCGAGAAGCTTGGGTTTACGCTGGTGAAACGCGCCACCGTGGAAGGAATGGACCTGGTGTTCTACGAGCGTGATCGAGGGGAATGACGTCATGCCGTTCAAGAGCAAGGCACAGCGCCGCAAGTTCGCCGAGTTGCTGGTCACGGGCGAGATCTCCCCGGAGACCTACGAAGAGTGGAATCGCGAGACGGGCGGCAAGCTGCTGCCAGAGCGCGTGAAGAAGAAAAACGCCAGGACGAAATCAGGGAAGACCGCCAAACGCAAGACCGCAAAACGCAAAGCGAAGAAGCGATGAAAGCGCCGGGGGTCACCCGCGGGCCGTTCAAGACCACGCTGCGGCGTATCCACGGCAAGGGCGGCTGGACCTACGTGACGATCCCGAAGAAGCTCGCGCCTCCGATCACGCGTGCGTGGGCACGCACGCCGGTGCGCGCCACCCTCGACGGCGTGGAATGGGACACGAGCATCTGGCGCGTCAGGACCGGGGAAGGCTTCCTGCCGATCCCGAAGCGGATTCGCGGCGCGAAGGAAGAGGGGAAACGGGTCTCCATCGCCTTCACGTTTGAAGACGACTGACGAAGTTTGCTAACATCCCTCTCGCAAGACAGGTTGCCTCCGGTCCGCGGAAAGGGATGATCCCGCCTGTGTTCTCGACACGTTGATTCGAACATCGTGCCTCTTTGCCCGTAGGCGGACACCGGGCTAGAAGGAGGAGTGATGTCTCGCAATCTGCCGGCTCGTCCCAGTCTCGAATACCTGAAGAAGGAAGCGAAGTCGCTGCTCGACGTGTTGCAGCAGCGCGACGCGTCCGCCCAGCTTACCGACGCACAGCACGCGCTGGCGCGCGACTACGGGTTCGCCAGCTGGCCGAAGCTCAAGTCGCACGTCGAGTCGATGCCCGCACCGGCGCCCACGCTTGTGCCCGGAAGCGCAGAGCGCGAAGGGGGGCATCCGTTCGCGGGACGGTGGGTCGCTGACGTGGCGCGGTCGACCCGCCACCCGGCGAATATGTTCCAGCGTGCGACCATCGACATCGCGGTGGACGGCCATACCGTCGACATAAATGATGAGTCGGTGGATGAGGCGGGGAAGGTGCTCCGCAACCACAACACCATCGTCGCCGACGGCGCCGGGCACCCGACGTCGAACGGCTTCGTGCTGACCGCGACCTGGCAAGGCGCGCATGGCCTCGAAACGGTGGCGACGAAGAACGGCGAGGCCGTGGGCCGCGGCACCTACACGGTGTCGGCCGATGGCCGGCAACTGACCATCACGGCAAGCGATCAGGTGATCGTGCTGAAACGCGCTATAAATTAGCGGCGATGAGCGAAGCGATGGAGCCGGGGCGCTGTCTCAACTGCGGCGCCCCGCTTCACGGCCCGTTCTGCGCCAGCGAGTTGTGCCGCCGCATCCAACGGTGCGCGACCTGGCGGGCGATCACCATCGACAATCAACGCAGCGGCACCTGGACGTAAGAGGGAAGCGTCAATGGGCAGGCAACTCTCCCGAACGGTGATCGCCGCGATCGACGCGGCGAAAATCATCGGCCTCAAGGCGGGCGATCGTTCCGATCACAAGATCACCGGCGTGTGGCCGGTGGTGGTGAACGGCCGCGCCTACGCG
>JALDXK010000279.1:0-7601 GCA_032155105.1 Acidobacteriota bacterium | reverse complement strand
GTCGACGCCAGTCCACCGCTCTCGAACATGAAGCGCCAGATCAGCGCGACGACGACCGTGGGCACCGCCCACGGCAACAGTACCGCGGTGCGCACGAGCCCGCGGGCGCGGGTGACGCGATCGAGCACCATCGCCAACAGCAGTCCGGCGCCGAGCTCGATGACCAGCGTGGTCGCCACGAAGAAACCAGTGTGGCCCAGCGCGCTCCAGAACCGCGGCGCCGCCAGGATATCAACGTAGTTGGCAACACCGATGAACGGCCGGCCGCGCCACGGCATCCGCAGATCGTGAAGGTGGAGTGATTCCCAGAACGTCCAGGCGATCGGCAGGAAGCCGAACGCGGCGACGACCGCGAGCGCCGGCAGCGCCAGCGTCCACGCTAGCCGGGCATCGGTGTGATTCAATCGCCGCCAGCCGGTGGACTCCGTCCTCATGATGGCTGAAGCTGCAGCCGCGCCAGCAGCTCGCGCATTGCCGATGCGGCCTCAGCGAGAGCGGCGCGCGGTTCCTGTTGACGCGTCAGGGCGCGATGCACCGATACTTGCAAGATGGAGGACAGCTGGCTGTAGACCGGGGTGACCGGCCGCGCTACCGCCGTCTCGATGATTCGGCGGGCTTCGGCGGCCGGAACGGTCAGCGCCGCGGCGAGCGCCGCGGTGCCGTACAAGGCGCGCACCGGAGGGAACTGACCGGCGATGCGGGCGCGCTCGACCATCTGTTGCGGCTGCAACAGGAACTCAATCAAGCGATAGGCATCGTCCGGCTGATCGCTGTAGGCGTTGATGGCCAGGGACGAGCCGCCGAGCGCCGCAGCCGGCGTCCCTCCCGCACCGCCGGGCATTGGCGCCACCGCGAATCGCGACGCCACCTCCGAGTCGTCTGGATCACTGAGCAGCGCGTAGGCGTACGGCCAGTTGCGCATGAATGCCGCGTGCCCGTTTTGGAACGCAAACCGCGTGTGCTCTTCCTGCCACGTCAGGACCGCCGATGGCACAATCCCATCCACGTAGATGCTGTCGCGCATGAAAGTGAGCGCGCGCACCGCCGCGTCGCTGTCGACAACGACGCGGCCGTCCGCGTCGAGAATCGCGCCGCCAAAAGCGCCAAGGTGCTCCGCGAAGGCGGTAATCAGTCCTTCGTAGCGTGCGCCCTGCCAGACGAGGCCAATCGGCACTCGCTTCTCGGCGATCAATCTCTTTGACACCAGCGTCAGCGATGCAAGGCTGTCGGGGGGCGCCGGCATCAAATCGGTGCGCCAGTAGAGCATGCCGACGTCGATGAACCATGGCAGCGCGTAGAGTTGGTCCTGCCACAGGTTGGCCGCCACGGCCGCTTCGAAGAATTCGCCGGCCGTCGGGTGAAACTGGTCGAGAGACTGGATCCAACCGGCCGCGGCGAACTCGGACGTCCACACGACGTCGAGCTGCAGGACATCGGGTTCGCCGACCCTGGCGTTGAGCCACTGCACGTAGAGCTGGTGACGCTGATCAGCCGCGTCCGGCGTGTCACGCAGCGCGACGCGGAGATCCGGATGAGCCAGGCGAAAGCGCTCGAGCTGCAGGCGCAGGACCTCGCCTTCCCGCCCGAGCATGCTGCCGGAGATCGTCAGCACGCGCTCCGGTGCGGCGGCGCACGACGCCCCGAGACACATGACGCCCACCAGGAGGCGCCGCACGACGAGTGTCATCGGCCCACTCTACCAGCGGCGACTCCTATTTCTTCGCCCTGACGGCTGCAGAAGGTGGAGCATTTCGATCGGCAGCGGGAAGCCGAGCGTCGGGCTCCTCTCGGGGTCATGGTTCGCATCCACGACACTCCGGGCCTCGATCAGAACTCGCTCGCGGCATGGATGGCGCTCGATCGGACGACGATCAGCGCGTTGGTCTTTCGGGTCGAACAGCAGCGACTGATTGAACGGGCCATGAACGGCATACGACGTCTTTGCGCGCGCCGCGCGGCCGCGGGACTTGATCTGCTCGGCGAGTTGCCGCCCTGAGGTCTTGTCGTAGGTTCGCCCCTCGGCTCGCGCGAGTTGATCAAGACCCGCCTGTACGTCAACGCGAAGATACTCTCGCGCCTGATCGCGGTTGGCATCCTGCTGATTCGCAACATCGAGGAGATGGCGGCGTTCGATTTACGTAGGTAGCCGTTATCGCGTGGCCTTAGAATTGAGCCGTTTCGCAGTCCCTCGGAGACACGATGAAACGTCTTTACAAGGAAAGCGCGAGTCTCACAGCGGCAACGATTCTGCTGACCGCGATCGTCGCTGGAGCGTCACAACAGCCCGCCCCTCCGCCTCCGGCAGGGACTCCAGCCACGATTCCGGCACCGGTTGCCGCTGCCGCCGAAAAGATCGCCAACGATCCGCAGGTCATGGCGCTGATCAAGGATCAGGGCACCGATGCGGCCGCCAAGGCACGATGGAACCAGTTCCTCGAACTCGTTCGGATCCCCTCGCCGTCACGCCAGGAGCATTTGAAGGCGGCCGAGATTCATCGCCGGCTCGTGAACGAATGGGGATTCTCTCCGGCGGAAGTGATGACGCGCGCCGATGGCATCATCGCCGGCACTGACACCAACATTGTCGACGGCCTGCCGGTGTACAACGCATGCGTCGTGATTAAGGGCTCATACGCGGGCCGCGCCGACGCGCAACACTACGAGGGCCAGTTCCCCAAAGTGCTTGTCGAAGGGCACATCGACGTCGTCAACCCCGAAGAACTGCCGAAGTCGGGTGACCCATCCATCCGCATCAAGCTGCAGCCTTACGCACAGCCGGTGGTCGCAACGCCTGACGAACTCGCCGCGATTCCCGCCGAGCTGTCGTTCGACGCGAACGGCCGCGTGATCGAAAACGAAAAGTACGCCATGGCCAGCAAGACCTTCGCGAATGCGAAAGACGCCGAGGCCGGCGGCGGCGTGCGCATCTACGTTCCCGGCTACGGCGACATGATGCCCAGCACGTCGAACGCATTCGTGCTCGCAGCGGCGATGAAGAAACACAACATCAGGCCGGTCTACGACATTTGGATCTGCGGCACCGCGGGCGAGGAAGGCAAGGGCAACCTTGCCGGCATGAAGCAGCTGTACGGTTTCGACCAGAAGGCGGGCACCGGATCGAACCCCTTAAACTTCGTCGCGAACTTCGGTCTGGAGGGCGGCGGGGTCGTCAACTTCCTCGGCAGCTACCGCTTCGAGATGAAGTTCAAGGCGCCATCGCCGCGCGTGGACGGTCCCAGCGCGCCAGCGGCAATGGCCGCGGCGATCGAGATGATCGCGGACGTGAAGACACCATCGGACATCCGCCAGGGCGCGCCGCGCACCACCTACACCGTCGGCCGCGCCAGCTGCGAACCCCCCCCGGCCGCCAACATGGGTGTGCCGAGCTGCGCGCTCGAAGTCGACATGCGCTCGACTCGCAAGGAAACGCTCGATGAGATCCGCAATACCATCGAGCCCATGTTCCAGGCCGGCGTGACCGCTGAAAACGCCAGGCATGGGCGCAAGGACGGCAGCGATGAAGCGATCAGCCTCGAGTTGCTGTGGTACGGTTTGCGACCGGCGTTCGTCGCGGACAGCGTCGACAACGCGGCGGTCCACGCGGGACTTCAGTCGGGCATCCAGCTGGGCGCCATCAACTCACCGATGGTCGGCACCGGATCGGGCAGCCTGAATGACAACGTCCCGGCCAACACCGGTGTCCCGACCTATCAATTCAGCCTGGCATCCTCGGCGGCCGGCGCCGGCGGCCATGCGTTCTGGGAGTGGGGCACGCGAGGATTACCCGCCAACGAGGTGGCGCGCATGCATCGGGTGCTGACCGCAGCGTTGATCGTGTCGGGATTTCATGCCGCGGACGGCACCGTCGTGCAGCCATCCATTGGCCCGATTGGCAAGCGGACGCGCGACGTCGTTCGATAACCTGGAGCATCGATCATGAAACGCCTGATGTATTCGCTCGCATTCGCCGTCAGCGTCGCGGCGGCCGGCACGTCGGTGTCCGCACAACAATCGGGAGGATTGCGCGTCGAGTTCCAGGGCCCCGGCGGCCACAGCTCCGGCGCCTATGGACGCGTCAGCGCCCTGCACGCCGCCGCGCGCGCGGTCATCCTGATTCAGAAGGCATTGCCCGCCGGCAGCTACCAGATCACGAACCTGACCGGCGGCAACTCAGTCAATTCGATCGCGTCGGACGGTCTCATCGAGCTGAAGTTGAACGCCGCGAATGCTGCTGCGTACAAGGAACTCGTCGCCGCCGTGACGAAGGCTGCCGCGGAAGGCGCCGCAGCTGAGAATGCGTTTCGCGGGGTGAAGCCCGGCGACCTGACGAGCGGGGCGCCTGCCACGGTGCGATCGAGCGTCAAACCGTTTTAAGGTTGCTCGCGGCGGAATTCATGATCACTTTTTTTCGGAGACACGCATGATCGCGCGTATCGGACAACACATCTTCGTGGGCATCACCCTCGGGGCGCTCGTCTCGGCGTGCGGGAGCTCACCGGCAGCGTCAGCGCCGCCGGCGGATGCCCCCATCTCGCTCGATACACCCGCGATCGATGCGGCGCTGAAAGCGGTCAGCGCCGATCGCATCAAGCAGCACATGACCGTGCTGGCCGGCGATGAACTCGAAGGCCGAGGCCTTGGCAGCAAGGGATACGAGGCTGCGCTGCAATACGTGGAAAAGACCTTGACGGCCGACGGTCTTGCTCCCGCGGGCGAGAACGGCGGGTTCCGGCAGCGCGTGCCACTCAGGAATAGCCTGGTGGTGCAGAAGTCCAGTTCATTCGCGGTCAGGTCCCGCGGCGCGAAGCGGACCCTTGCGTTCGGTAAGGACTATCTGCTGGCGGCCGATCAGCTGCGCGAAAACGTCAGCGTCGATGATGTGCCCGTCGTGTTCGTGGGCTACGGCGTCAGCGCGCCGGAGAAAGGGTACGACGATTACGGAACCGGCGTCGACGTCAAGGGCAAGGTAGTGGCGTATCTCAGCGGCGCCCCTGCAAAACTGCCGAGCACCGAGCGCGCCTATTACTCGTCGGGAGCCGTGAAGGACGCCGAAGCGGTGAAGCGCGGCGCGATCGGCACGATCAGCTTCACGTCGCCAGACGATCCGCGCTTCCGCTGGGACGTCAGCGTGGCCACGGGCGCGCAGGGCAACTATGCGTGGGTCGACGCCGCCGGCAAGCCCAGTCGCGGTGATGCCGCGCTGCGCGGTTCGGTATCGCTCAACCATTCCGGTGTCGCTGCCCTTTTCGAAGGGGCATCGAAGCCGCCTGCGGAGGTCTTTGCCGCCGCGGCGAAGAGCGAGCCGCAGGCATTCGACCTGGCCACGCGGGTATCAATCACCACGCATTCCACTCATACGAGCGTCGAGAGCGCGAACGTGGTGGCCCGTCTCGAGGGCGCCGATCCGGTTCTCAAGGACGAATCCGTCGTCTACATCGCGCACGTCGATCATTTCGGCCGCGGCGTGGCCATGAAGGGCGACGACATTTACAACGGGGCGCACGACAACGCATCGGGCGTGGCCATCGTGCTGGAAGTGGCGCGCGCCTTCAAGGCGTTGCCGTCTCCGCCACGACGCTCACTCGTGTTCCTGTTCGTCACCGCTGAAGAACGTGGCCTTCTGGGCTCCGACTATTTTGCGCGCAATCCCACCGTGCCGGCCGCCGGCATCGTCGCCGATCTCACGCTCGACATGCCGTTTCTGTTCCATCCAATGAAAGACATCGTGCCGTACGGCGCGCAACACTCGACCCTGTCGGCGCCGGTGACCAAGGCTGCCACCAAGCTGGGCGTCGCTATCGGAGAGGATCCGATTCCCGAACAAGTGCTGTTCATCCGAAGCGATCACTACAGCTTCGTGCGGCAGGGCGTACCGTCGTTGTTCATCAAGAGCGGGTTCCAGACCGGTGATGCCCGTGACGGCAGCGCGATCAACGCGGCATACCGGCGCGACGTGTACCACAAGCCAAACGACGACATGTCGCAGGCATTCGACTTCGAGGCCGGCGCCGACCATGCGAGGATCAATTTCCTCACTGGTTGGCAGGTGGCGCAGGAGTCGGCCAGGCCGGCGTGGAATCCGAACGACTTCTTCGGTGATCTTTTCGGGAGAGGACGGTCAGCGCAGTCGCGGCGATAGCACGCCGCGCTTCGGAGGCGGTTGACGTGCGCTCACTGAAACCGCGCTGGAACGATCTTCACTTCCACGTGTTCACGTGTCGATTCCCTGATGAGGACGGTCGCGCCCTGCAGATCTGATTGGCGGAGCAGTGTCTCATCGAAATGCCCGAACGATTCGATGGCCTCCCAGGCAAAGACCTTGTACTCGCCCGGCGCGATGCCGCGAAAGGTGAATGCGCCTGACGTGTCGGTCACGGCCGTTTTGTAGAGGTCGATGCGGGCCGGCCCACGCGCAGGGACAAGGACCGCCTCGATGCCCGCGACGGGTTGCCGCCGATCATTGAGGACGACACCATCGATCTGGCCGCCACGCGGGCTGATTATCACGCTCAACGCGCTGGCCTTCGGCCCGGACACCAGCAACGGTTGCTCGAGCGCGTCGGCTTGTCCGGCGCGCACCTCCTTCACGTAGTAATTGGGCGGCAGCGCGCGCACGGTCACCGCGTACTCACCGGGCAGGACGTTCGGCACGGTGAACACGCCGTCAGGGCCGAGCGGCTCATGGCGGGATGGGTTCGTCAGCATGCCCCGCGCTGCCGGGCTGAGCGTGACGTCGAGGCGTTCGAATCCGGCGATGGCCGACAACGGCTGGCCGTCGACGCTCACGACGCCACGGACCGGCACACCCGACCCAAGTGTCAGCATGATGTCGTCAGCATTGCCGAATACCTCGAGCGGCGCCTGCGCCACCTGCCTGCCCGCGAAGAGGGTGTCGGTGAAGACGTCGGCAACCGTGCGTCCGGCCGCCTCGGGCGGCAGAATCGAATCCGCCGAGCTGGCGGCCACGATGGCGCGAATCCAGTAGGACCCCGGCGGGACATCACTCAGAATGAAAATCCCGGTCGCAGGGTTGTAGGACTGAGTGGTGCTGGAGACGCCCAGCGGCGTGCCCACCGGCCCGCGCGGCAAGACCGACACCGACGCCGCCGGAGGATGGCGTTCGGTGATCGGATCGACGATTCTGCCGCTCACGCGAAACAGATCCTCGTCGGGCACGATCACGTCGACGGTCGTGAGCTCGGCTCCTGGAGCGACATCGACGAGGGACGCCGTCGCGACGTCCGTCGTCCCCGGATAGTAGGACGTCGGGTAGCGTCGTTCGACGATCTCATTCACGCTGCCGACGTTACCCGGCGCCGGAACCGAGCGGCCGGGAGCGGCTCCGCTGACGGCGACGTAGTAGCGCCCGGGCGTCACCCAGTACACGCGGTACTCGCCGCGGTCGTTGGTGCGGTCGCCTCCCGCTGCCTGAACAGTCCGCTGACCCGCAGCGTTGTAACCCGAGCGCAGCAGCTGAACGTGCGCGCCCACGAGCGGCTCGCCCGATCCGTCGTTCACGACTCCGGTCACGGCCCCCGTCGGCGTCAGTTGGAACGCAATCCCTCGCATTGATTCGCCGGCGGCGAGCGTCACCACCGTGC
>JALDXK010000278.1:0-7602 GCA_032155105.1 Acidobacteriota bacterium | reverse complement strand
CCACGCCGCTCGGCCGCGCCGTCACCGGCACGATGCTCGTCGCCGCGATGCGCGAAGACGACGTGCACATCTTGGGCGACGGCAGCACCTTTAAGGGCAACGACATCGAGCGGTTCTACCGCTACGGCCTGCTCGCCAATCCGAGCCTGCGGATCTACAAGCCGTGGCTCGATCAGCAGTTCATCGACGAGCTCGGCGGCCGCAAGGAAATGTCGGAGTACATGATCCGGCACGGCTTCGAATACAAGATGAGCGTCGAGAAGGCCTACTCAACCGACTCGAACATCCTCGGCGCCACGCACGAAGCCAAGGATCTCGAGTTCCTCAATAAGGGCATGACCATCGTCCAGCCGATCATGGGCGTGGCGTTCTGGAAAGACGCAGTCACCGTGACGCCCGAGACCGTGAGCGTGCGCTTCGAGGAAGGCCATCCCATTGCCATCAACGGCCGGACCTTCCCGACGGCGCTCGACATGTTCCTCGAGGCCAACGCGATCGGCGGGCGCCACGGCCTCGGCATGAGCGATCAGATCGAAAACCGCATCATCGAGGCGAAGAGTCGCGGTATTTATGAAGCGCCGGGCCTGGCGCTGCTATTCATCGCCTACGAGCGCCTCGTCACCGGCATCCACAACGAAGACACCATCGAGCAGTACCGCAACAACGGCCGGCGCCTGGGCCGACTGCTCTACCAGGGGCGGTGGTTCGATCCGCAATCGTTGATGCTGCGTGAAACCGCGCAACGCTGGGTGGCGCGCGCCATCACCGGCGAGGTCATGCTCGAACTGCGCCGCGGCAACGACTATTCCCTCCTCAACACCGAGAGCCGCAACCTCACCTACAAGCCGGAGCGCTTGACGATGGAGAAGGGCGAGGAGGTGTTCTTCACGCCGCAGGACCGCATCGGACAGTTGACCATGCGGAACCTCGACATCATCGACACCCGCGACAAGCTCCTGACCTACACGCAGGCGGGGTTGTTGAAGCCGGCCGCGAGTAGCGGATTGCCACAGCTGCCAGACGCCAATGAAAAGTTAAAAGTTAAAAGTGAAAAGTAGATTTTCAACTTTTCATTTAAGCTCCAGAACGCCGAGATCGTCCTCGTACCACTCGGTGAGCCGCAGATAGTTCGCCAGCACCTGGAGCGCGCGGGCGCGCGCGGAGGTGCCTTGCGCCGTCCATTCAGCCCGGACCGCCGGCGTCATCAGCATCCGTAGCGTCAGCCACTGCGTGCCTGTGAGCGTGCTGCGGCTGACCATCAACTCCGCCAGCCAGCCAGTATCGGTGGCCTTGAAGGGCGCCATGTCGACGTGCGCGGGCGAGCCATCACCCCAGAGCAGCATGTGACCGGTGAGCAGCCACTCCGGCGGCTCGAGCGGGGCGGCGGTGTTGCTGTCCCAGACGGCCATTACTGGCCGCTCCCAAATGCCGCGCGCGCGGTCGTCGGCTCGATCACCATGAACGCCAGTGCTGCACCGAGCCCGAACGACACGAACAGCGCGCTCCACCCCGTGTAGTCGCCGGCCAGGGGCAGCGCGGTGACGAGCATGATCACCGAGAACGCGATATCCGCAGCGCGCACCAGTTGCCCGACATTTGCACGCTGTTGAGGGAGTTCCGATGGGTACGTCCGTGATGTGAACCACAAGTGCAGGCGAGTGTTCCCGCCGACGATCACCACCGCGAGGGTGGCGAGGAAAAGCAGGACGCCGTACTGGCCCGTCCATCTATGCACAAGCCAGGACGGCCAAATCATCAGCCAATAGCTCAGCGCCACGACAATTTGATGGATCTCCCACCAGCTTCTCGTGGCGCCAATCGTGCCGGGGGAGTGATCCTTGTCGGGGGCGTGATTCTTGACGGGGCGGACACTCTTGACGGGGACCTGATTCTTGCCGTCAAATGCCTGCTCGAGAGCCGCGACAAGATCCTCGGTCGCGGCGAATCGATCTGCTGGATCCTTCTGCGTCGCGCGCTCGATCACGTTCCACAACTCGGGAGACACGTCCGCGGGATCGAGTTGGCCGAACAACACCCGGGCGATCGTCGTGGGTGCCGGCATCGGTGAGCCTCGTGACCGAGGCGAGATCTTCGGCCGCAATGTCGAACTGCGCGAGGCCGAAATCCACGACCTTCACGGCGCCCTTGGTGGTGAGGACGATGTTCTCCGGCTTCAGGTCGCGATGGACGATGCCGCGTTCGTGGGCGGCGGCGAGGGCCCTGGCGATGTCGGTGGCGATGGCCATGGCGCGTGAAGTGCTGATCGATCCCGCGAGCATCTCGTCGCGCAGCGTGCGCCCTTCCAGGTACTCGGACGCGATATACAGCTGGCCGTCGATGTCGTCGAGCGCATACACCGTGGCGATCGACGGATGCGAGAGCGCCGCGGCGGCGCGCGCTTCCTGGCGCAGCCGCGCGTGCATGCGATCGTCGCGGAACAGGTGCGGCGGCAGCGACTTCAGCGCGACTGGCCGGTGCAGCCGCGTATCGTAGGCGAGATAGACCACGCCCATGCCGCCGCGGCCGAGAACGCGATCGATGCGGTAGGCGCCGACCTGCGTCCCCGGTTCGAGCAGCGTGGGCGGCTCGAGAAAACCTTCGCTGTCCTGGTGGGAATTCAGGAGATCGAGCACTTCGTCCTGGACGTCGGCGGGCTCGCCCGAGGATCGGATGATCGCCTTCCGTTCGGGCGGCGTGGCGGCCAGCGCGCGGTCGAACAACGCGCCGACGCGCTGCCAGCGGTCACTCGGCAGCATCAGTCTCCGCTGAAGCAGCGTCCGCCCTCGCCACGGCTTTGGCGGATGGAGATAACGCCTTCTTGAGCCACGCTCGCGCGAGCGTCCAGTCGCGTTTCACCGTGGCCGGGGAGATGTCCAGCGTCTCGGCGACTTCCTCGACGCTCATGCCCCCGAAGTAGCGCAGTTCCACGATCTTCGCCTGCCGCTCGTCGAGCGCGGCCAGCTGCTCGAGCGCCGTATCGAGCGCGAGCACGTCAACGCCTCCGCCTCCGCGCTCCGCGCTACGGCGCGACAAGGCCGCGTGATCGGCGATCACCGAGTCGTCCAATGTGATCTTCTCAGCGCCGCCGCCGCGCTTCTCGGCGTTCCGCGCGCGGGCGCGCTGCACGAGGATCTGCCGCATCGACAGCGCCGCGATGGCCAGGAAGTGCGTGCGGTTCTTCCACGGCTGGTTCTTCTCCTTGCTGAGGCGGAGGAACGCCTCATGCACGAGCGCCGTGGCCTGGAGCGTCTGGCCGGGGCGCTCATGCCGCAGGTAGTTGGCGGCAAGCCGCCGCAGCTCGTTGTACACCTGCGGCATCAATGCGCCTGGCTCCACGCTCAACTCTTTTCGATCGTGACCGACTTGATGACGATCTCTTTCGCGGGGCGGTCCTGAGCTCCGGTGCGGGTCTTGCCGATCGCCTTGACAATGTCCTTACCCTCGACGACCTCACCGAAGATGGAATGCTTGTTGTCGAGCCACGGCGTCGGCGCCAGCGTGATGAAAAACTGGCTGCCATTACTGTTCGGGCCGGAATTGGCCATCGACAGCAGGGCGTCGCGATCGTGGCGCAGGCCGGGGCCGAACTCGTCCGCGAACTTGTAGCCCGGGCCGCCCATGCCGTTGCCCATCGGGCAGCCGCCCTGGATCATGAAGCCGTCGATCACGCGGTGAAACACCAGCCCGTCGTAGAAGGGCCGCTTGACCTTCTGCCCGGTCTTGGGGTCGGTCCACTCCTTGGTGCCTTCAGCCAGCCCGACGAAATTGGCCACCGTGTTCGGCGCCTTGTCGTCGAACAGCTTGACCTTGAACGTGCCCTCGGAGGTATCGAATGTCGCTGTGCTCATTCGCCAATCATAGCAAGGGCCACAGAGGACGCAGATCACGCAGATCGGGACGAAGGGCGGTGGCATTGCATAATGACGGCTATGAAGGCTGTGCTGCCTGTCTCGATCGTATTCGTCACGGCTGTGGTCGCCGCGCAGTCGCCGTTCGTGAGCATGGGGGAATCCCTGGTGCACGGCGGCCGGCAGCTGAAGGGCCTGGTCACGATCACCGCGGGCGGCACGCCGGTGGAGAAGCGCTACGTGTTGCGGAGCCCATCCAAATGGAACGGCTCGCTCGTGATCGGCGCGCACGGTGGAGGCGGCGGCAACAACTTCGATCGGTCCGGCAAGGTGATCGGCACCGATGAGACGGCGCTGGACGACGTGATCGGCCGTCACGCGCTCGCGGGCGGCTTCATCTACGCGAGCATCGATCGCGACGGCTCCGGCGGTGGCCGGGCCGGCCTCGGCCTCACCACGGAATTCGTCAGTCACGTCCGCGGCGAGATGAGCAAGCGCGGCTTCGCCACCCCGCTGCGCACCTACATCGTCGGACTCTCTGCCGGCGGCGCCATCGCACGCATGGCCGCGGAAGATCGGCCGACCCTGTTCGACGGTGCGTTGATCATCGCGGGCGGCGGCGGCGACCTGGTGACGCGGCTCGATCGGCAGGCGCGAATGGCGGCGCTGTGGCCGCTGATCGATCCGCGGGCGCATTTCGGCATCCCGCCCACCGATCCCAAGATCACCGCGTATGCCGAAGCCATCGGCACGCCGGTCGAAGCGCGGCGGTTGTGGCCCTACACCGGCGGGAGCGCCGTTGCGGCGGCGGCCAAGCCGCCCGGCACTGCCGAAAACTCCACGGCACAGCTGACCATTCCGACGATCGAAGTGGTCGGCACCTGGGACGACCTCGTGATCCGCGAGCTGCGCGCCTACGCAAGTCGCGTGGAGCCGAAGAACCTGCATCGCCTCTACGAGGTCGAAGGGGTGTGGCACATGTCCGGCGATGACGATGGGGTGATGTCGTTTCAGTACATCGCGGAATCACGGATGAAGCTCGACAAGGATGTCGCCGACGCCATGGGTGAAGGGCCGTCATACTTGCCTACTGTCAGGGAGGCGTTTGGCCATCTTGTGGCATGGGTCGAGCGCGGAAAGGCTCCGCCCGCGAGCCAAACGGTGAGGCCAAACGCCACGTTGCGATGAGATCGACGATGTTGCTGGGCCCTGCCGACGTCGAGCTGATCGTTCAAGGTATGCATGGCGATCCGTTTGCCGTGCTCGGACCTCATGGGGTGGCGGACGGTCTGGCCATTCGCGTGTTTCGTCCACACGCGCGCGAGGTGGCGCTCGTGGTACCGAGCGATCCCGATCCACAGCCGTTCGCGCGCCTCCATCCGGAGGGGGTGTTCGAGGTGGTGGTGCCCACCGCCGACCGCGAGACGTTCGACTATCGCCTGCGCATCACGTGGAGCGATGGATCGTCCTCCGAACTCGATGACCCGTATCGCTACGGCCAGGTCCTGACCAGTTTCGATCTGCACCTCCTCGGGGAGGGTACGCACTTCCAGGCCTTCGAAAAGCTCGGCGCGCGCCACGTCACGCATGGGATCCGCGACGGCGTGCACTTCGCCGTGTGGGCGCCGAATGCGAAGCGAGTGAGCGTGGTCGGCAACTTCAACGCGTGGGACGGCCGCGTGCATCCGATGCGGGCGCTGCGGCCCGGCGGTTACTGGGAAATCTTCATTCCCGATCTCGGCGCCGGGGACCCGTACAAGTTCGAGGTGATTGGCCCGGCCGGCCTTCCCATGCTGAAGTCCGATCCGTGCGGCCGCTATTTCGAGACGCCTCCGGATACGGCGTCGATCGTCTGGGACAGCCGCGGCTACGCATGGCACGACGAGGCGTGGCTCACCGCGCGCGCCGCGCGCGGGCACTGGCGGCGGGAGCCGATGTCGATCTACGAAGTGCACCTGGGCAGCTGGCAGCGCTCGCCGGATGGACGGGTGCTGACCTATCAGGAAATGGCCGAGCGCCTCGTGCCCTACGTGAAGGACATGGGGTTCACGCATGTCGAGATGCTGCCGGTGATGGAGCATCCCTACACCGGATCGTGGGGCTACCAGGTGATCGGCTTCTTCGCGCCGACGAGCCGCTTCGGCACGCCTGATGACTTCAAGGCGCTGGTCGATGCGTTTCACCAGGCCGGCATCGGCGTGCTTCTCGACTGGGTGCCGGGCCACTTTCCGAAAGATCAACACGGCCTGGCGCGCTTTGACGGCACCTCGCTCTACGAGCACGCGGACCCGCGGCAGGGCGAGCACCAGGACTGGGGCACGCTGGTCTTCAATTACGGCCGCCACGAGGTGCGGTCGTTCCTGCTGAGCAACGCGCTCTTCTGGCTGAAGGAGTTTCACCTCGACGGCCTGCGCGTCGACGCCGTGGCGTCGATGCTCTACCTCGATTACTCGCGCAAGGAAGGCGAGTGGGTGCCGAACGAATTCGGCGGCCGCGAGAACCTGGCGGCGATCGAGTTCATGACGCAGCTCAACATGCTGGTCGACACCGACGTGCCCGGCGCGATCGTGTGTGCGGAGGAGTCGACCTCGTGGCCCGGCGTGACGCGGCCGGTGCACCTCGGCGGCCTCGGCTTCCACTACAAGTGGAACATGGGCTGGATGCACGACATGCTCGACTACATGAAGGAAGATCCGGTGCATCGCAAGTGGCACCACAACAAGATCACCTTCTCGATGATGTACGCCTACAGCGAAGTGTTCATGCTGCCGTTCTCGCACGACGAAGTGGTGCACGGCAAGCGCTCGATGCTCGACAAGATGCCCGGCGACGTGTGGCAGAAGCACGCCAACCTGCGCGCCCTCTATGGCTACATGTTCGTGCACCCCGGCAAGAAGCTGCTGTTCATGGGCGGGGAGATCGGGCAGTGGCGCGAGTGGAACCACGACTGGCAGCTCGACTGGGAAGTGCTCGGCGATCCGCAGCACGCGGGACTGCAGCGCTGGGTGTGCGATCTGAACCGCGCCTACGCGGCGGAGCCGTCGCTCTGGGACGCCGACTTCGATCCGCGCGGCTTCACCTGGATCGACTGCAACGATCACGAGCACAGCATCCTCGCGCTGATGCGCCGCAGTGAGAAGAACGCCGCGCACGACTTCACCGTGGCGGTCGTGAACTTCACGCCGGTGCCGAGGCGCGGTTATCGCGTCGGGGTGCCCCTGCCGGGCACGTACTCCGAGCTGTTGAACAGCGACGGCCAGATCTACGGCGGCAGCAACGTCGGGAACGCCGGCGCGGTGACCGCCGACACACGACCGTCGCACGGGCATCCGTGCTCCCTAGTCCTGACCGTCCCACCATTGGGATTCATCCTCCTGAAACCGAACAACTAGCCGGTGTCGTTGTTCAACCGACTGGATCTCGTCCCGCATTCGCCGACGTAGATCCCAACAAATCGCTCACAAAACACTTCGTCCCGGTGCGGCACGCTCTTCGCTATAGCGAAAGCGCAATGCAGTCGCGTGGGACGAATGCTGTGACGAATGGCATAGCGCTTGACCGACGGTCACGTCGGGCGGATAGTGCGCCCATGCCCCCGACCACCGCGCAGGTTCCATTTCGCGTCATCGCCGCGGTCTCGACCGCGCTGGGATTTTTCTCGGCGTTTGCGGCGTTCTATTTCATCTCGACCTTCACCGACCGCGAGCTGAAGGACCTCGGCGTGCAGCCGACGTCGTTCGGACTGCTGCGGGTG
>JALDXK010000277.1:0-7617 GCA_032155105.1 Acidobacteriota bacterium | reverse complement strand
CGGCATGCCCCTCAGGACGAGCGCCAGAATTCCGCCGGAGATTGCGAAGGGGATGCCCGTGAATACAAGCGCCGCCTGCTTCAGAGAATTGAACGTCGTGAACAGCAGCAGAAAAATAAGCGCGAACGTCGCAGGCACGACAACCATCAAACGTTGACGCCCGCTCTCAAGGTGCTCGTACATCCCGCTCCAGTTCAACATGTACCCGGCTGGCGGCTTCACGGCAGCATCCACACGCTCCCGAGCCTCGTTGACGAACGATCCGATATCACGCCCGCGAATGTTCACCTCAACAGTGATGCGGCGCTGGCCATTCTCCCGGGCGATCTCAGCAGGACCCTCTTCATTGGTGATGTGCGCGATCTGCGCAAGCGGCACCTTTTCGCCTGAGGGTGACGCCACGAGGAGATTGCCAATGGCCGCTGGGTCGGAGCGAACCTCGGCTGGAAATCGGACAACCAAACCGAAGCGCATGAACCCTTCGAGTACCGTCGTCGCTTCGGTACCGGCGATCGCAGATTGAATGACTTCCTGGACGTCGGCGACGTTGATTCCGTACCGAGCGATAGCGGTCCGATCAATCTTGATCTGCAGAACCGGCAGCCCGGCAATCTGCTGCACCTTTACGTCAGCGGCGCCGGGCACTTTGCGAACAACGGCGGCCACCTCGTTCGCTTCGCGTAGCAGTATGTCCATGTCGTCGCCAAAAATCTTCACCGCAACATCTGACCGAACGCCGACCCCCTCGATCAGTTCCATCATGCGGAATTTGATCGGCTGCGAGATGGAACTCGCGACTCCGGGGATCTGCTCAAGCTGCTCGGCGATTTCTGCCACGAGGGTTTCGCGAGTGACGCCGGCACGCCACTCGGACCGCGGCTTCAGAATCGCGTAGGTATCCGCCATGTCCGGCCCCATGGGGTCCGTCGCGATCTCCGGCCGACCCACACGGCTCAATGTGGTCTGGACCTCGGGATACTTGCCGACCATGGTCTCGACAATCTGCGCCTGGCGGACCGCCTCCGTCAGCGAGACGCTCTTCAGTCGGATGTGATTGATCGCCAGCGCACCTTCGTCGAGCTCGGGAAGAAACTCCGATCCAAGTCTGGTGAACAGAATGCCGCAGACCAGAAGGAACACCGCCGCTGCCGCCGTCATCAATCCGCGCCGCGCGACGACGTAGTCGAGTGCCCGTGCGTAGCGCCGCCGCAACGCCTCCAGCACGTGATTCTCGCGTTCATGCGCGTGATCACGGAGGAACGTTGCCGCCAACGCCGGAATCAGTGTGATGCTGATGACGACGGCGCCAACCAGGGCGAGAATCACGGTCAACGCCATCGGCCGGAACATCTTTCCTTCGATGCCCGCCAGCGTGAGAATCGGGATATATGCCGCGATGATGATGACCATCCCGAACAGCGCCGGCTTGAGCACTTCGCTCGCGGCGTCGCGCGTGAGGCGCAGGCGCTCATCCAACGTCATCGCGCGACCCAAGTGCTGCCGCTGCGAAGCCAGTCGACGCACAGTGTTCTCGATGATAATCACGGCCCCATCGACGATCAGACCGAAGTCGATCGCACCGAGACTCATGAGATTCGCCGATACTTTGAAATAGTTCATGCCAATGATGGCCGCGAGCATCGAGAGCGGGATCGCCGAGGACACGATGAGCCCGGCGCGAACCTGCAGAAGAAAGACGAAGAGGATCGCGATGACAAGCAAGCCGCCTTCGACCAGGTTCTTGCTCGCCGTGTAGACCGTCTGATCGACGAGGCCGGTGCGGTCGTAGAACGGCTGGATGACGACGTCCGGCGGGAGAGACTTCTGGACTTCAGCCAGGCGCTGCTTGACGCGCGCAGTCACTACACCGCTGTTCTCGCCCTTCAACAGGATGGCCATGCCCAGAACCGTCTCGCCGCGGGCGTCCCGGGTTGCGGCCCCCTGCCGAACCTGCGATCCGACCCCAGCGGTCGCGACGTCGCGGACACGCACCGGCGTGCCGTTCTCAGTGGCGATGACGATGTTCTCGACATCGGAGATCGACCCGATCAGTCCAATCCCGCGGAGGAGTTGCTGCTCTCCGCCACGCTCGAGGTACGCTCCGCCGCCATTGACGTTGTTGCGTTCGAGCGCTTCGATGACCTGTCGGAGCGTCAGCTTATAGCCAACAAGCCGACGCGGATCGACGAGCACCTCGTATTGGCGCTCGCGCCCTCCAAAGCTGTTGACCTCGATGACGCCGGGCACGGTGCGCAGCTGAGGTTTGATCACCCAGTCGAGGATGGTGCGCAAGTCCATGAGGTCGTCCGTCTGCACCGTACCCGGCAGGCGTGACGAGGCCGGCAGCAGATCGCGACCGGCGCTATCCGGCCGGCGCTCGACCGTGAACTGGTAAATCTCACCCAACCCGGTGCTAATGGGGCCGAGTTCGGGCGCCACTCCGGCAGGGAGCTCGCGCTCCGCTTCCGCCAGCCTCTCGAGCACGAGTTGTCGCGCCCAGTAGACGTCGACGTCCTCTTCGAAGGTGACCGTCACCTGAGAAAGCCCAAACTGTGAGATAGAGCGAATCTCTTCCTTGCGGGGAAGGCTGCTCATCGCGACCTCGATCGGAAAGGTCACGTACTTCTCCATCTCCTCGGGGGCGAACGCCGGGGCCAGCGTGTTGATCTGGACCTGGTTGCTCGTAATGTCTGGAACGGCGTCGATCGGCAATTGCGCCGCGGAATAGAGGCCGGCCGCGGCGAGAAGCACGCCGCCGACGATGACCAGCATCCGATAGCGGATACTGAACTCGAGCAAGCGTTCGATCATTTCTTCTTCTCTCCCTCTTCCTCTTCGACGCGGAGCTTCAGCTTCGATTTCAGCATCAGCGCACCGTCGGTCACGACCCGCTCGCCATCCTTCAGGCCGTCGGCGATCTCCACGGCGTCACCGACCGTGGCGCCTACCCGAACCGGCCGTGTCTGAAAGTGCTCCTCATCGACGCGAACGAACACCGTCGGAACGCCGTCGATGTCCTGAACGGCACGCGCCGGGATGACCAGCACCTTGCGGGCGGCGGACACTGGCAGCGCGAGCGTCGCGAACATTTGTAGCTTCAAGCGTCCGCTCGGGTTGGCCACCTCGCAGCGGACCTTGGCGGTGCGCGTATCGGGATCGAGCACGTCACTGATATTCGTCACGCGGCCGGAGAACTCTTCTCCGGGGTACGCATCGACCGTGACGACGGCGTTCTGGCCGACGCGAATCTTCGCGATGTCCTTCTGATACACGTCCGCCAGAAGCCAGACCCGGCCCAGGTCGGCTACGGTGAAGAGCTCGCGGTCGGGAGTGATATTCTCGCCAGGTGCGGCGTGCACTTCAGTCACGACGCCACTGAATGGCGCAGTGACCGCGCTGCTGGAGGCGGCATCGGAGCCATCGCCCTTGCGAAGACGTTCGAGCTGTCCCTGCGACACACCCAGTCGCCGCAGCTTCTGTTCGACGCTCGTGACGGTCGCGCGCGCGCTGTTCACCTCGGCGAGCGCGCGCTGGTGCTCGGCTGATCGACGCTCCCGTTCGCTCTTGGACACGCCACCCATCTCGAGAAGGTTGTCGGCACGCTCGACCGAACGTTTCGTCACGTCCGCTTCGGCCGCCGCCCGTTCGAGCGCCGCGACCGCCGAGTGATACTGGGAGATCAGGTCCCCTTCAGTGATGCTGTCGTACGTAAGCAGCGTCTGTCCGGCGCTCACGCGGTCACCCACGCGAACAGCGACGCGCGTCACCCGGCCCTCTGCCAACGGGCGGATACGCGCCAGGCGCGTGTCGTCCGGCCCAACCACGCCGGTTGTTTGGAGGGTCTCGGCGAGTGAGCGCTGTTCGACCGGCGCATCAGCGAGTCCCACGGCACGCTGCACGTCCGGTTCGACTTCGAGCACGGCTGGCTCGCCAGGTCGCTCGGTGGCTGCCGCGGCGCTCTCGGCAGCTTGCGGCTCGGGTGCACCCGATGATCGCCACCAGACGATACCGGCCACCGCGACGAGTGTGAGTACGCCTGCCGTGAGCCACCATCGACGGCGGGAAGGCTGTTCGTGCCTCTCAACAGTAATTGAGTCGTGCGCCATGTCATTCGTCCTTATTGGAGAGGAACGCCAATGGCGCGTTCCAAGGCTATGCGGGCCAAAGCCGCTCGGCGAATGGCTTCTGTGTACTCTTTCTGACTGTCGATGAGACGTCTCTGCACGGCGAGCACGTCGAAGAGCCGCACTTCGCCGGCGGCGTAGCTCGCGCGCAGCACCGCGGCGCCCTCTTGGGAAGGCTGAACCACGGCCTTCCTGAATACTTCGACTGCCTGTTGCGCGGCCAGGTAGCGTCCGTAGGCGGCTCGAATTTCTGCTTCGATGCTTCGCGCGAGGTACTGACGGCGCAACGACGCGGCTGTTTCGCGGGCCCGGGTCGCCTCTATTTGCCCCTGGTTGCGGGCGAACATCGGGAGGGTGATGGAGAGTCCCCCGAACAGCATGCGATCGCGATCCTGCAGCGGCGTCAGCGCACCGGTGGCCGTCAGCCCGAACTGGTCAAATCGCGTCTGGGAGTCGGTGTACCTGACGAGACCAACGAGGTCGGGCATGCGGTCGGCGTGCGCCAGGCGAACTTCCGCGGCAGCCCGCGTCTCCTCTTGTCGGCCCGCGGCGAGGTCGGGACGGGACGCAAGACCTTGCTCCAGTGCGGCTTCAAGACTGAGCGTCGTTGGTGGTCGGTCGCCGTCGGGTTGCAGCACCAGTCTCTCGTTGAAATCCATCCCGACGATGACGCGAAGAGACACGAGTTCCTGCTGCACCTCGCTCGCGAGCAGGAGGCGCTCAGCCTCGAGCCGCCCGACTTCGGCCTGCAAGACCATCTGCTCCACTCGCGGTGACTCGCCTTCTGATACTCGCCGTTGGGTCACGCCAAAACTCTGCTGCGTCACCTCAAGCTGCTGCGCAACCGCTTCAAGATTGCGGATCGACGCCATCGCCGAGATGTAGCGCTCCTGGAGCTCGGCCCGAAGGGTTCGTTCGCGATCCGTGATCTCGAACCGTGCCAGATCGAGCCCGGCCCGACCGACTTCCACTCGGCGGTCACGCTTGCCGCCCAACTCGAAGACATGGGCGTAGCCGACGCTGAACTCACGTTCGCCCGGACTCCCGGTCGGGGAGCCACTGCCGAACTCCGTCTCGATCACGGGGTTTGGCCGAAAACCAGCCTGTCGGAGCAGTCCTTGGGCCTCAACGGTCCGCTGTCGCGTGGCCATCAGGTCAGCATTGCGTGAGAGCGCGAGCTGAACCAGCTGATTCACGCTTAGGCCACTGGCCGGGTCGACAAACTGGCTTGTGGCTGTCGCTGCCGGTCCTGCGGCGGCAGCGTCGGGCAAACGCTGAGCCACGACGACGCCACGTGCCGGCAATAGCAGAATCGATAAGACGAGCCCCGTCAGGGCTGGTGCATTGCGCATGATGACCCTTGAAAAGAAACAGCTCCGCCAATCCCAACACCCTCTGGAAGAGAGGACCAGGCAGCTACGCGACGGAGCTAGAAACGCGGTGGCGGGGAGGAATTCCGAATCGAGATGTCGGGGGGGCTTAACTGCGTCGGCGAAGCAAGAGAGACGCGTTCCTCGGTGAAAGCCAGCTCGAAGCGAACGACCTCTTCGACATGAGAGCAGCAGAAGCACTGCCGATCCGCCGAGGGTGCCGTATCGGAGCCGTGTCCGGTGCCAACCTGTGTTGACGCCGATGCGCTCACCGGTTGCGAACCGCAGAACGCAAACGTCGAGGTGTCCGCCAGCAGCCACACGGCCAGCAGTACGACACCTACCCGACGCCAACGCAAGGCGATCATTCACGGTGACTCTACCACGCGGACCCAATCACGGCAACGCGCAAGCCAATCGGCCCGAGATGTCGAATTTCATTACACGATGAAATGACGAACAATGGTAGTAGATCCCGTTCGACGACGGGGATCGATTTCGAGCGAGGGGAGCGAAACTGCTGATGCCGACACAGACACTCGACGTGAGGGTGCGGAATCTGGATTGCGAGCACGATGCACGGGCGCTCGAACGCGCGATCGGCGATAGGGCGGGCGTTGAATCGTTGCGCGTCCTGCCGAAAGCCGGCCGTGTGACGCTTTCGTTCGATCCGTCCGTTGTCTCTGGCGCGGCACTGCGGGAGCAACTCTCGGCGAGCGGGTTTCCACCGCGCGAGGTTTCATCCGACGCCAAGCGCCCGCGCCCCTGGCGTAACCCGAAAGTCGTCACGTCCGCGATATCCGGGCTGCTTGCCCTCTGCGGTTGGCTCCTGAATGCGACCGGTGCCGAGTCATTGTCGGTCGCCGCTTACGTTGCGGCAATGGGCGTTGGCGGCTACTACTTCGGTCGTGAAGGACTCGAAGAACTCCTTCGCGAGCGTGAGATCGGCATCGAGCTGCTCATGACCGTCGCCGCAGTTACTGCGGCGCTCCTCGGGGCACCGGAAGAGGGAGCGATCCTGGTCTTCCTGTACTCGATGTCTGAAGCAGCGGAAGGATACACGGAAGAGAAAACGCGGTCTGCCGTGCGAGCGCTGATGGACCTAACTCCAAAACGGGCGCTGGTGCGCCGAGACGGCCAAGATGTCGAGGTACGCGTCGAGGAATTGGTTGTGGGCGATGTGTTCCTCGTTAGGCCTGGCCAGGCCGTCGCCACGGACGGCGTCGTTGTCGGCGGCACATCGAGCGTCAACCAGGCGCCAGTGACGGGCGAGAGCATGCCTGTTGAGAAGCAGCCTGGTGACGACGTATTCGCCGGCAGCATCAACGCGGAAGGGGCGCTCGAAGTGCGCGCCACCCGCACTGCCGAGACGAATACGATTGCCCGCATCATTCAGATGGTAGAGGAAGCACAGGAGCGTAAAGGCACACAGCAGCGTTTCGTCGAACGATTCGGCAAACGGTATAGTCCCGCCGTCCTTCTTGGAGGCCTTCTTCTCGCTATCGTGCCCCCACTTGTCACCGCGGGTCCGTGGGCGATGTGGCTCGAACGGGCGACCGTCTTCATTGTGGCGGCAGCACCGTGCGCACTCGTCATCTCCGTGCCAATCTCGATGGTCGCCGCTCTGGGGACGGGCGCAAGGAATGGCGTGCTGATCAAGGGAGGCGTCTATCTCGAAGAACTCGCGCGCGTGAAGGTTCTGGCGTTGGACAAGACAGGAACCCTCACTTACGGCGAGCCAGAGGTGACGCGCGTGCACATCGTCCAGGCCATGAGCGAATCGGACTTTCTCGCGCTCGCCGCCGGTCTGGAGCGCGCGAGCCAGCACCCACTCGCACGCGCCGTCATCAAGTACGCCGGCGATCACGCCATCCCGCCGGCTGCGGTCGACGAGTTTCAGTCCCTCACGGGAGCTGGAGTGACTGCGGTGTGGAACGGACGACGCTTGTACTTGGGCAGTCCCGAGCTCTTTAGCGGACGCCTGCGCCTGTCCCTGGACTCCCTCATGCCCGACATCACCCGACTACAAGAAGAGGGACATACGGTGGTGCTTATCGGCACCGATGAATCCGTGTGGGGCTGGATCGCGGTTCGAGATCGCATACGAGAGAACGCACGACAGT
>JALDXK010000276.1:0-7664 GCA_032155105.1 Acidobacteriota bacterium | reverse complement strand
CCCTCGACCTCGACGCCGCCGATCGGGTTCGGCCTGTCGCAGACGATGATCTCCAGGCCGTGCTTCGCGCAGGCGCGCAGGCAGTTGGCCATCGTGTAGATATAGGTGTAGATGCGCGCGCCGATGTCCTGCAGGTCGATGAGCATCACGTCGACGTGTCGGAGCATGTCGCTGGTGGGCTCGCGCGTCTCGCTGTAGAGCGAGAACACCGGCACCTTGCGCCGGCAGTCGTTGGCGTGCGGCGTCTCGATCATGTTGTCCTGCACGTCGGAACGGAAGCCGTGCTGCGGACCGAAGATCGCCCCCACCGTCACGTCCGGCGACGCCATCAGCGCATCGACGATGTGCGTGTAGTGGGCGTCCACCGATGCGGGGTTGCTGACGATGCCGACCCGGCGGCCCTTCAACGTGCCGGAATTCAGGAGGCGAGACGATCCGAGCGTGACAGCCACAACCAAATTATAGGTGTATAAAGGCGCATGCTCGTCACCGGCCTGATTGTGATCGCCCTCGTCCTGGTCGTCGTGGCTGGCGCGAAAGAATTCGCCGGCAAGGGGTAACACCGCACGCAGCGGATCGCCTGGCAAGAGGTGTCACTGTTACTGTCAGTTCCATGAGCACACTTTTCTACACCCAGATCGATGACAGCCCGGTGGGCCCGTTGCTGCTGGCCGGCGACCATCACGCGTTGCACGTGCTCGCGTTCGGCATCCCGCCGACCGGAGGCCGGCAAGAGCGACAGGTATCGCGTCCGCGCGAGATCGACGCAGAATGGCAGCCGGATAGGAAGGGTGTGCTCAACGCTATCCGCAAGGAGCTCGATCAGTATTTCGCCGGACGGTTGAAGCAGTTTTCGACACCCGTGGCCTTCTGTGGTACGCCATTTCAGAACACGGTGTGGCAGGAACTGCGTCGTATCCCGTACGGCGAGACGATCAGTTATCTCCAACTCGCGCAACGCATCAGGAATCCGAAAGCCGTCCGCGCCGTCGGCCTGGCCAATGGCGCCAACCCCATCGCCATCATCGTCCCTTGCCATCGGGTGATTGGGTCGAATGGTTCGCTGACCGGGTTTGGTGGTGGCCTGCCGACGAAACGCGCGTTGCTCGAACTCGAAAAAGGTCAACGGACTTTACTCTGATGAGAACAGTCTCTCGTCGCGGCTTCTTCAAGGCGAGCGGCGCCGCGCTTGGCGCGCTCCCGCTCGTGCGCTCGATCGATGCGCGCGCGCAGGTCACCAATCCGATATTCCGCCACGGCGTGGCGAGCGGCGATCCGCTGGCCGACCGCGTGATCCTGTGGACGCGCGTGACGCCGAAGTCGACCACCGGCGCCGAGCACGTGTCGTGGGTGGTCGCCCGCGACGCCCAGCTCGCCAACGTCGCGGCGAGGTTGAAACCGGTGCCGCGCGCGATTACACCGTGAAGCTCGACGCGCGTGGGCTCGAGCCGGGCACCACCTATTACTACCGCTTCGAAGCCGCCGGCGAGCGTTCGCCCGTGGGCCGCACCAAGACGCTGCCGCGCGCCGGCGTGTCGCGCGTGCGCCTCGGGGTGGTGTCGTGCTCGAACCTGCCGCAGGGCTACTTCAACGCGTATGCCTGCCTCGCGGCCCGTCCGGATCTCGATGCGATCCTGCACCTGGGCGATTACCTGTACGAGTACAAGAACGCGCAGTACGGCGACGGATCGAAATGGGGACGCATCCCATCCCCAGACCGCGAAATGGTGGCGTTGCAGGATTACCGCGAACGGCACGCGCAGTACAAGCTCGATCCCGATTCGCAGGCGATCCACCGCCAGCATCCGTTCATCGTCACCTGGGACGATCACGAGTTCGCCAACAACACCTGGAGCGGCGGCGCCCAGAACCATACGGCCTCGGACGGTGAAGGGGAGTGGTCGGTGCGCCGAGCCGCGGCGCAGCAGGCCTACTTCGAGTGGATGCCGATCCGCGAGGATGCGCCGACGCTGCAGGGCAAGATCTACCGGGCGTTCCGTTTCGGCGACCTTGCCACGCTCTTCATGCTCGATACGCGTCTCATCGGCCGCGACGAACAGGCAGTGCGTGAGAACAGCGCCGCGATTGAATCGCCGGCCCGCCAGTTGCTCGGCGTCGAACAGGAAGGCTGGCTCGCCGAGCAGCTCGTGACCTCGGTGCGCAATCGATCGACGTGGACGGTGCTGGGGCAACAGGTGATGTTTGCGCCGCAAACACCGACCGGCGTCGCGGGCGGCAATCCCGATTCGTGGGACGGCTATCGCGGCGCTCGCGGCCGCGTGTTCGACATGATCGAGCGTGCCAAAGTCAGCAACCTCGCGGTGCTCACCGGCGACGTGCATAGTTCGTGGGCCTTCGATCTGCCGCGCGATCCGTTCGGCCGCTATGACAAGGCCACTGGCAAGGGCTCGCTCGGCGTCGAGTTCGCCGGCACCTCGGTGAGCTCACCCAGCAACCTGGGCCGGGGCCCGGAGGGCCCCAAGCAGCTGGCCGATCTGAAGGCTGCTCGCCCGCACCTGCATTATGTGGACGGGCAGTACCGCGGCTACTTCGTCTGTGATCTGACGCGTGAACGGTTGCAGGCCGACTACTACGCCGTCGCGACCATCGAGGAACGCACCAGCCAGGAGCGATTCGTGACCGGATTCATCAGCGAATCAGGTCGAAACCATCTGATTGAGGTATCCAGCCAGGCCGGCCCGAGAGCGGCCGCCGATCCGGCGCCCGACTCCACCCCAGCACGCAGAAACCGCGCGCCGGGGACCCCGGGGTGAGACGGGCGCCGTGCCATGGGGCCCCCTATATAATCCGGGGATAACCATGAATCGTACGGATACATCGGATCCGAACTATTACCACAAGGTCGTCGACTGTCAGTGGGCCTGTCCCTCGCACACCAACGTCCCGGAATACATCCGGATGATCGCGCAGGGCCGTTTCGACGATGCATATATCCTCAACCGCGAGTCGAACGTTTTTCCGGGCATCCTGGGCCGGACGTGCGACCGTCCGTGCGAACCCGCCTGCCGCCGCGGCCGTGTCGACGGCAAGCCCGTCGCGATTTGCCGCCTGAAACGTGTGGCCGCCGACCACAAGGACGACATCACACATCGGCTGCCGGTGGCCCCGGTGGTCAAGAACGGAAAGAAGGTCGCGCTCATCGGCGCCGGTCCGGCTTCGCTCACCGTGGCGAACGACCTGATGCCGCTGGGTTACCAGTGCACCATCTTCGAAAAACAGCCGCGCCCCGGCGGCCTGATGCGCATCAACATCCCCGCCTTCCGTCTCCCTGAAGAAGTCCTCGACGAAGAAATCGGCTACATCGTGAACATGGGCGTCACGATGAAATACGACGCGCCGGTCGGCAGCCTCAAGTCGCTCGTCGATTCGAAGGAGTTCGACGCGGTGTTCGTCGGCAGCGGCGCGCCGAAGGGCAAGGAGCTCGACCTGCCCGGCCGCCACGACACCGACCAGATCTTCATCGGCATCGAGTGGCTCGAGTCGATCCACTTCGGCCACATCACCTCGGTCGGCAAGCGCGTGTTGATCATCGGCGTCGGCAACACCGCGATGGACTGCTGCCGCTCGGCCAAGCGCCTCGGCGCCACCGAGGTGAAGGTGATTTCGCGCAAGACCCGCAAGTATTTCAAGGCCTCACCGTGGGAGCTCGAAGACGCGGAAGAAGAGCAGGTCGACATCCTCGAGAACCTCTCGCCGGTCCGCTTCATCATCGAGAACGGCACGCTCACCGGCATGGAGTTCGACCAGTTCACCTCGCGCGAGGAGAACGGCAAGCTGATTCAGGATCCGGCCGGCCGCATCACGATTCCGTGCGATTCCGTCGTCCTCGCCATCGGCCAGGAGAACGCCTTCCCCTGGATCGAGCGCGACATGGGACTGGAGTTCGACAAGAAGTGGGACATGCCGGTGGTCGACAAGACGACCTTCATGTCCACGAAGCCGGGCGTGTTCTTCGGCGGTGACGCGGCGTTCGGTCCGGCCAACATTATCTGGGCCGTCGAGCACGGCCACCAGGCGGCGATCTCGATCCACCAGTTCTGCCAGGGCCAGGACGTCAACGAGCGCCCGCCGCACGGCATGACGCTGACCAGCACGAAGATGGGCCTGCACGAGTGGTCGTACAGCAACAACTACGATCCGGTGCAGCGCCAGAAGATGAAGCACGTGGCGCTGCCGGTGCGCTTCTCGAAGATGACGGTGGAAGTCGAGGAAGGCTTCACTGAAGAGCAGACGCAACACGAGGTCGAGCGGTGCCTGAACTGCGACGTGCAGACGCACTTCACCGACTCGCTGTGCATCGAGTGCGATGCGTGCATCGACATCTGCCCGACCGACTGCTTGACGATTGTCCCGGCGGCCGAGACCGAAGCCGAACTGCGGGCCCGTGCGCTCGCGCCGGCGACCAATCTCGATCAGCCGCTGTTCCACTCGCTACCCCTGAAGCAGACCGGGCGGTTGATGATCAAGGACGAGAACGTCTGCCTGCACTGCGGCCTGTGTGCCGAGCGGTGCCCGACCTACGCCTGGGACATGCGCAGGTTTGTGGTGGAACTGCCCCACGCTGGTACTGCATTCATTCCACTGGAGGCGGTAGGGAGATAGCCGTCGATTTCAGATGTCAGATGTCAGATTTGAAATTTATGTGACGATCTGAGATTGGCCAATCTGCAATGAATCTGAGATCTGAAATCTGAGATCTAACATCGATATGAACAGAGTCAATGATTTCGCATTCAAGATAGCAACCGCTAATGGCACTGGGTCAGCGTCGGCCAATGGCCTGGTCATGCAGGCCATCTTCCGGATGGGCGTGCCGGTCACCGGCAAGAACGTGTTCCCGTCGAACATCCAGGGCCTGCCGACGTGGTACGAGATCCGCGTCAACAAGCAGGGCTACACTGCGCGAACGCCGCACTTCGACCTGATGGTGGCGCTGAACGCCGCCACCTACGCGAAGGACGTGGCCGAAGTGCGCTCGGGCGGCTACCTGATGTTCGACTCGTCGTGGCCGCTCGACGACAAGCTGAAGCGACCCGACGTGACTTACCTCGGCATCCCGCTCGCCGAGATGTGCAATGCGGCCTTCAAGGGCGTGCGCGAGCGCATTCTGATGAAGAACATCGCCTACGCCGGCGCGCTGGCGGCGCTCATCGGCATGGACACCGAGATCATCTCCGGCCTGACGAAAGAGAAGTACGCCGCGAAGAAGTCGCTGCTCGATTCCAACGAGAAGGCGATCGCGCTCGGCTACGACTACGCCAAGGCGCACTTCGACTGCCCGTTGCCGATCCGCCTCGAGAAGATGGATGCGACGAAAGACAGCATCCTGATCGACGGCAACACCGCCGCTGCCCTCGGAGCGGTCTACGCCGGTGCCACCGTCGGGGCGTGGTATCCAATCACGCCGGCGACGTCGGTGATGGAGGCCTTCAAGGCCTTCTGCATGAAGTTCCGCCGCGATCCCGAAACCAAGCAGAAGAAGTTCGCGATCCTGCAGGCCGAAGACGAACTGGCCGCGCTCGGCATGGTCGTGGGCGCGTCGTGGGCGGGCGCGCGGGCCTTCACGCCCACCGCCGGTCCCGGCATCTCGCTGATGAACGAGTTCATCGGCCTGGCCTACTACGCCGAAATTCCCGCGGTGATCGTCGACGTGCAGCGCACCGGGCCGTCCACCGGCATGCCGACGCGCACGCAACAAGGCGACCTGCTGCTGTGCGCCTACGCGTCGCACGGCGACACGCGGCACATCTGCCTCTACCCGGCGGACCCCGCGGAAGCGTTCGAGATGGCCGCGAAGGCGTTCGACCTCGCCGAGCGGTTCCAGACGCCGGTGTTCCTCGTCAGCGATCTCGACATCGGCATGAACGACTGGATGGTACCGAAGCTGAAGTGGGACGACAGCTACACGCCCGATCGCGGCAAGGTGCTGTCGGCCGAGGACCTCGAGAAGGCGAAGCACTTCTGGCGCTACTACGACCACGACGGCGACGGCATCCCGCACCGGTCGCTGCCCGGCGTGCATCCGAAGGGCGCGTACTTCACCCGCGGCTCGGGCCACAACAGCAAGGGCGCTTATACCGAGGACTCGGATGAGTACCAGGAGGTGCTCGATCGCGTGGCCCGGAAGATCCAGGGGGCGACGCGCGCCGTGCCGGCGCCCCTGATCAAGCAGGCGCCGGGCGCGAAGATGGGCCTGGTCACCGTCGGCGGCTGCCACGCCGCCTGCGTCGAGGCGATGGACCTGCTGGCGAAGGAGGGCATTGCGCTCAGCTACATGCGCGTGCGCGGCTTCCCCTTCGGCGAGGATGTCCGCCAGTTCCTCGAACAGCACGAGGTCAACTTCATCGTCGAGCAGAACCGCGACGCGCAGCTGCGCAGCCTGCTCATGCTGGACCTCGGGGTGCACGTCGAGAAGCTGGAATCGGTGCGCTACTACGCGGGCTTCCCGATGAGCGCGCACCATGTGATTAGCGGCGTGAAGGCGAAGCTGGAGAAAGCGGCATGACGTACATCGCCAAACCGAAAGTTCACCACCCTTCCCTGAAGGCCAACGCGATCGGGCTGACCCGGCGCGATTACGAGGGCGCGATCACCACGCTGTGCGCCGGTTGCGGCCACGACTCGGTGACCGCGGCGATCATCCAGGCGTTCTGGGAACTGAGCATCGCGCCGCACAAGGTGGCGAAGCTGTCGGGCATCGGCTGCTCGTCGAAGACGCCGGCATATTTCCTGCGCGAGGCGCACGGCTTCAACAGCGTGCACGGCCGCATGCCGGCGGTGGCGACCGGCGCCAACGCCGCCAACGGCGACCTGATCATGATCGGCGTGTCGGGCGACGGTGATTCGCTGTCGATCGGCCTCGGCCAGCTGTGTCATGCGATCCGACGCAACGTCAACATGCTCTACGTGCTCGAGAACAACGGCGTCTACGGCCTCACCAAGGGGCAGTTCTCGGCGTCGGCCGATCCGGGATCGACGAGCAAGAAGGGCGAGGCCAACACGATGGAGGCGATCGACGGCGTGCTGCTGGCGCTGACGCTCGGCGCCACGTTCGTGGCGCGCAGCTTTTCGGGCGACAAGGATCAGCTCGTGCCGATCATCAAGGCCGGTCTGGCGCACCGGGGCTTTGCCTTCATCGACGTGATCTCGCCGTGCGTGACCTTCAACGACCACGAGGGATCGACGAAGAGCTACGCCCACACCCGCGAGCACATGGTGGAGGTGGTGCAGGCCGACTTCGTCCCGCCCCGCGAGGAGATTACCGCCGAGTACGGCGAAGGCGAGCTGCAGAACGTGATGCTGCACGACGGCAGCTGGGTGAAGCTGCGCAAGGTGGCGAAGGACTACGATCCGACCAACCGCGACGCCGCCTACTCACACATCCGCGAGCACCAGAAGAAAGGCGAGGTCGTCACCGGGCTGCTCTATCTGTCTGCGGACTCCAAGGACGTGCACGACCAGAACGAAACGGTCGGCGTGCCGCTCTACAACCTCTCGCACGACGAGCTCTGCCCGGGCAACGACGCGCTGCAGAAGCTGATGGGGCAGTATCGGTAGTCCTTAAACACGAAGAACACGAAGCGCACGAAGGTGAAGCGCCGTTCGCAGCGCCGGCCTTCGGCCGGCAGCGGACGCAGTAGAAC
>JALDXK010000275.1:0-7676 GCA_032155105.1 Acidobacteriota bacterium | reverse complement strand
TCGGCGTCAGCGCCCACCCAAAGTTGTAGAAGGCTCCGGACACCGTCTGTCCGTAGGCCGGGACGTCGATGCCGCCAAACGGTTTCGTCGCCGTCGCGTTGCTCACTGTAATCGTCTTCGACCCTAGCGTGGTGCTCAGTCCGCCCTGGTCGTACGCGAACGCATACAGGGTGTAAGTCCCGTTCCCCTGGTTCCACAACCCCTGCGTCAACATCAGATACCCCCAGCCGGCACGGTTCGCTTGCGGGTAGCTCGCGTAGTCGCTCGCGATGTCGGGCCGCGCACCGGTGACGAAGAAGCCGTTGGCGATAAAGATCTTGCCGTTGCCGGGGCCCCCGCCGGTGTACACCGGCGTAGTCTCGCCGACGACGCGGTCGCGCCAGATCTCGACGCGATCCACGCCACTGTTATCCAACGCCCAGCCCGTCACCGCGATCGATCCCGCCACCGACGATTCATTTGCGGGCGTATCAAACGAGCCGAACGGTGGCGCCGACGTCAAGGTGACCGAGAGAGTAGCGGTGTTCGAATTGACGCTGCCCGCGGAATTCGACACGCGCACCCAATATGAAGTCGGGCTCGTCAGCGGCGGTGTGACGTAACTGCTCGAGGTCGCTCCCGGAACCGGAGTCGTCGTCGTTCCGCTGATCCCGACATACCACTGGTAGGCTAGGGGTGCGGTACCGGTGGCGCCGACACTCAACGTCGTCGACTGTCCCCACGTGATGGTTCGGCCTGACGGATGGGTACTAATTGTGGGTGCGCTCGGTGCAGGCGTTTGAGTCAGCGGCCAGCCCGAATCGCGGAAGATGCCCCGGGTGACCGGCCCGGGATTGTGAATCGCTTCGGCGGCGCTCAGCTTGGGCGTCATTAGCGAATGGTCGTTGCCGGCACCGTAGGTCGTCTCGTCAAGGTGGGAGATGCTCGAACCACCCGACCAGGTCGTCGGCGCATACATTCTTGGCCTGATACCGCCGTTGCTGGACACGCCGTTGCTGCCGGTCCAGAAGATGTTGTTGCTGGTCAGTTGTGCCGCAAGCGCCGTTGAGTTGTTCGGAAAGATGGCCGTGTTGATAAGCGCCTGGTTGGAGCCGTTGGCCACATAACGATCGAAGACGAACGGGTAACCCGAACTGCCCCACGACCCCAGTCCACCAGACACGTTCATCGAACCGGCGAATCCGAGCCCATGACCCAGTTCGTGGAGCACGACCGAGACGAAATCATAATGGTTCGCTGGCGTGAGTCCGTTGGTTTCGAAGTACCAGTTGAAGCCATTGCCGAAGTCGGCGAAGATCTGCGGGGCACCGGACAGGACGCTGCCATAGAGAGCGTTGGAGATCGGTCCCGGGAACCAGGTATTCGGAATCGGCGCGTCTCGGAAGTTGCCAAGGGCATTCGTGAAGCCCGCTTGTGCCAGAACCCCAGAGCCGAGATTCCTGAAATCGGCCGATACGGTGATCGGCACAGTGGACGTCAGTTGCGTCTGCCAGATGTTGACCGCGTGCTGAAATGCGGTCCGCTGCGGCGAATCGGCAGGGAAGCCCGGACCGTACGTCACGTTGATGGTGACGGCGTTCGGCCGGAAACGCCCATCATTGAGCGCGGCTGGCGCCGCAACCGACGTGAAGGCATTGCCCGGAAGCGCGACGAGCGTGCACAGCAAATCATCGGAACGGTGGATGTGCGGGCGAAATTCTGCCGCGATTCCTGGGCCTACCAGCAGCCAGAGTGCGCACACCGATAGCGACGCGCTGAGAAACCACCTTGTCACGGGAACGGCCATTTTAACTCGGCCGTCGCCCGTTGACGAGGTGCAAATGCGCGCAGATCTGCGCGCTTTACGCTACCTGATCCGCACTCTTACGACCTTTGCGCCGCGGAAATCACCCGTCACCGTGCTGTGCGGATACACCACGATGTCGTACGTCCCACTGTCGAGGTAGGGCACCACGAGGCTATACGATGCTGGGGCGAACTGATCGCCAAACACCGAGCCGATATCGGGTCGCGTGTCGCCGTAGTTCGCCACACCAAGAAAGATCGGCGAACCACCGGCAGCGGGATACGCCCACACGTGCACCGTATCGATGCCAGTCCCGCTCAGCGCCGCCTGATCGATGGCCCACCCCGCGATGACGAACTCCGACGGCACCACGCCCGGTGGCGGCGTGTCGATGGCGCCCTGCACGCCGGTGCCAATCACCGCGCGCACGCGCACCACGCCGCCGCGTGCGCTCACGAACTCTAAATCATGCGCACCGAGGAAACCCGCGGCCGGCTGCCAGTAGAACGTCCCGCTCGCCGCATCGAACGTAGAACCCAGCGGCAACGCGCGGCGCTCACCGTTGACCACTTGATACCCCGCATATGTCGCATCGCCGGCAAGCGGCAGTCGCATCTCGATGCGTTCGCGTTCGTTGATCGCGACGATGCGATCACCTGAAGGATTCGGGAACACCAGCGCGTCACCGACGTCGCGGCGAACACTCACCGGATCTCCGAGGGCAGAGCGATCGGCGTCAATCCTGATCGCAGCCCCCCTTGACGCCGGCGCAGACTCGATCGCCGACGGGACCGCCGTTGGCGAGCTACCGTTGAGCACGTCGAAGAAGCGGCTGCCAATGCCGTCGGCGCGGCCGCAGCTGTCGGTGACGAACCACCCGATCGAATGTGTTCCGTTCGAGAGCGTTGTGCTGTCGATGTAATACGCGCCGCCCGCGCTGCTGCCGTTGGTGAAGCCCGGGAACGCCCCAGCGATGTCGGGGCGCAAATCGCCATAGTTCACAGGCTGCAGGGGGCCGGAGTCAATCGACACCTGAACGCCCGACGGACCAACCGTGCAACTCGGTGTGGCGTTCGGCGTGAGCGCCCAGCCGAAATTCCAGAACGTCCCTGAGACAGTTTCGCCGTAGCCCGGAGTGTCGATGCTGCCGAAGGGCCTGGTGGCCGTGGCATTACTCGACGTGATGACCTTGGAGCCGAGCACACTGGCGTTCCCTTCCTTGTCGTAGGCGAACGCGTAGAGCGTGAACGTCCCGTTGCCCTGGTTCCACAATCCCCACGTGAGCATGAGGTACCCCCAACCCGCGCGTTGGTTGAACGGCACTGCTGCGAAGCCGGCTTCGACGTCGGGGCGGGCGCCGTTGATGAAGAACGCGTTGGCGATGAACACCTTGCCGTTGCCGGGCCCGGGGCCCGGATACCCGGGCGTTGTTTCGCCGGCCGCCTTGTCGCGCCAGATCTCGACGCGCGCGACTTCGATGTCGTCGAGCGCCCAGCCGGTCACGGCAATCGACCCCGCCACATTGGCGCCTGCCACCGGGGTGTCGAACGACCCATAGGCTGCGGTGGTTCCGGTACCTGGGTACAGGTTCAGCCTGACGGCGATGGTCTGCGGCCCGTTGGTGGCGCCACTTCCCGTCACGGTAATCGAACCCATCACGCTGCCGCTGGCCGGTAGACCCGGCGCACCGACCACCGACACCGTGAATTGCCCACTGCCCGTGCCGGCGCCGCCGCCAATCTGCAGCCAGGGCGTTGTGGTCGTCGCCGTCCACGGCGTGGCTCCAAACGTCACCGTCACGGCCTGTCGGCTCGTGGTTGTGGTCAGTGTCCCTCCGTTGTTGCGGGCGCCAAAGAACAGCGCTGCGCGACCGAGGCTCAACGCCGTCGGCGAGGCCCCTTGCGTGACGACGAACGTGGCGCCGCCGATGCTGATGATGCCGGTACGCGGTCCGCCAGTATTGGCCGCTGCCGTAAAGGTGAAAGAGCCATTGCCAGTGCCGCCACCGCCGAAGGTCAGCCAACCCACGTTGCTCGACGGCATCCACGCGCACGAGCTGGACGATGGCGTCACGGTGACGGTGCCGCCGCCGCCCGAAGCGCCGACCGTGGTACCAGGCGACGAGAACGTGTAGCTGCACGAGCTGATGAAGAGGCCCCGCCCGTGGGTCGCCGCGAGCATGGATGACCCCATCCACGCCAGCTCCTCGATCGACACGTTGGCGGGACCGTCGTGCGGCAACGACCAGGTCGCGCCGCCGTTGGTACTGGCAAAGAGGCCGACTTCAGTACCGACGTACACCCAGCCGGGAATCGTCGGGTGTAACAAGACGCTGTAGATTGGCGCCGCCGGCAGCGCCGCGCCGCCGGAACCGGACGCCGACGTCCAGTTCAGCCCGCCATCCACGGTCTTCCACAAATTCGGCGAGGCAAACCCGGTGAACGCGGCGTACACGATGTTGTGGTTATTCGCATCAATGGCAATGCGCGACAGGTACCGCGCGGGAAGCGAGCCGATGGATACCCACGACGGCGACGCCGCAGTACCGTTCACGGTTTTGTAGATGGCGCCGGAGTTGTGCCCCACCCAGATGATGTCCGGGTTACCGGCCGCAATCGCCACCGCGCTGATGAAATTACCCGCGGCCTCCGGTGGCTTGATCGCCGTCCACGTCGGTCCGGTGGTGGCGGTCACCGCCGTCTTGACGTCCGTGGTGCGCCACAGCGAACTGCCACCCGCCAGAATCGTGTTGGCATTGTTCGGATCGAGCACGAACGGCGCAAGGTAGTTCGCCGCTCCGGTGCACGCGTCGGTGATCGAATAGGGCGCGGCCTTACACGGACCCGACGCGTCACCGTAGATGTAGATCGATCCCACCGCGCCGCCGGACGTGTTTCGATGCAGCCTCAGGCGCGAGTCGGCGCCGTAGAAATAATTGGGATCGGTCGGATCCGAGGCGACGTACCCGCCGTCAAACCCGAACAAGGAGCTCCAGGTGGTTCCGGAAGACGGCGTATAGAGCAAGGTCCCGTTGTCCTGTGCGCCGGCGATGATCTTTCCCGAGGCGACATTGCCGGCGGCGCCGTACAAATGCGTGATGCCGAGACCGTTGTTCAGCGACGTGAACACGGCAGACGTGAACGGCGACGCGGTGATGTCGTTGGTGACATAGATGCCGCTGTCGTTGCCCACATAGACCCGCTTGTTCGTGGTGCCGTTGTAGCCAGGGTCATGGACGATGGCGTGCGTGTCTGGAGGAATCCCGGCGGCATAGGCGCGGCGCGTCCAGGTCGCGCCGCCATCCGTGGTCGCGGCCAGGTGCGTTCCACCAACGACCACGCGATTCGGGTTGATCGGATCGACCCAGATCGCGTTGTCGAAATAGCCTTGCGCCATGAAGTGTGCGGGATTTCCGGGTGCCACGGCGTACGAAGCGCCGCCGTCGGTGCTCTTCCACAGTTCGCCGTTACCGAAATTCCCGACGGTTCCACACACCGGGTCACAGTGTGGGCGCTGGAAGTCGCCACCACCGGCATCAACCGACAGGTACACCGCACTCGGAGAGGATGGCGTCACGCCGATCTCCACTCGATACAAGGCACCGGCCTGCGGCACGAGACCCGCTGCCGGCAGCCACGACGCGCCGCCGTCCGTTGTATAAAACGCATTCTTCGAATAGCCCGACGCAACGGCGTTCGCGCTGCTGCCAGGCAGGAATTTCACGTCGAGCACGTCAGGCAGGTCGCCCGAGGGTGTCAACACCTTGGTCCAACTCGCGCCAGCATTGATGCTGCGGAACAGTCCCACCGAGGTGCCGGCCAGAATGGTGGCGCCATTGGCTGCAATCGCGACGCGATTGACGTAGTGGAAGTTCGCGTTGACGGTGCTCGCCAACGTGGTCCACGTCGTACCACCGTCGGACGAGACGAAAATGCCCGCGCCGCGGATCCGTCCCAAGTTGTGGAACCCTTCGCCAGTCCCGGCATACATCGTCGCTGGCGACGCCGGGTTGAAGACGATGCTGCTGATGGCGAGGTTGGACAAGAAGTCGTTGATCGGCGTCCAGCTCGCACCGCTGTCGACGCTCTTCCAGATGCCCCCGCCGACGCTGCCGATGAAAATCGTCGACGGTGTCGATGGGTGAATGGCGATGCTCCGGATGCGGCCACCGATGTTGCCGGGACCGAGCCACGTCCACGTGCTGCGGCTGATGCCGGCAGCTTGTGGGCGGAATGGTTCCGCTCCGCGCAGGCGATCGGATTGCGCCTTCGCGCGCACCCACGCGTCATCCGGAATGGTACCGCTGTCGTCCTGGAGACGCATGAGCCGGAATGCGGCTGCTGATTGTGCGGACGACTGATCTGTTGGTGGGGGGCCTTGCTGCGTGTAGCCCGTCGCCACAATCACAGAAGCCATCAGGATCGAGGAACATAGTCTTCCTCGAACGGTACTAAGTTCGGTCCTCACATTGACTCCCTCGACCTCATGTGAGAACCCAATTACTTCAGATGGGCATTCTCACTCTCTCACGTTGACGCGCACCACGCGTGCTGCCGCGAATGTGTGGGTCACGCTGCTATGCGCGTACACCACAATCGCGTAAGCACCAGGCGTCAAGCCGGTGACCACGAGGTCGAAGCCCGTTTCAGCAAAAGCACTGCCAAAGATATGCGCGACATCAGCACGAGAACCACCGTACGCGGCTGAGCCTAGAAACACCGGAGAGCCGCCAGTGTTCGGGTAGGCCCAGACATGAATCGCGTCTACGCCCGAGCCGGACCTGGCATCACGATCGAGCGACCATCCCGAGATCGCAAAGGGCCGCGTCACGGTAGCGCCGTCGATCGGCGTGTCGACGACGAGCTGCGGATCGCCGGCGGCGCGCACGGTCACATCGCGCGTCAGCGCATTGAAGACGCCCGACACGGTGCTGTGGCTATACACGACAAGACGATACGAACCGGGCGACAACCCGCTCGCAACAAGCGAGTAGCCGGCGTTGGGAAACGCTGCGCCGTACGCCGCGGCCACATCCGGACGCTGGCCACCAAGCGTGGCGGCACCGAGAAAGATCGGCGCCGCACCCGAGCTCGGGTACGCGTACACGTGCACCGCGTCCACGCCACCACCGGCGGCCGCACCAAGATCGAGGGACCAACCGCCGACGGTGAATGTCGGCGTAACCGTCGCGCCCGCGCCAGGCGTGTCGATGGCGCCGGCCGGCATCGACACCGGCGCCGCCACCGTGATCCGGACCTCCTTCGCGACGTCGAACGTTCCAAACCCGCTGGCGCGTCCATACGCAACGATGCGATACGCGCCGACGCCGAGGCCTTGCGCCGTTAAACCGAAGCCCGACGGCGTAAACTGCGCACCGAATGCCGCGCCCACATCCTGTCGGGATCCTCCATACGCTGCTTCCCCGAGAAAGGTGGGTGTGCCGCTAACTGGATAGGCCCACACGTGCACCAGGTCTACACCAGTGCCGGATTCGGCCAGCGGATCGAGCGTCCAGCCGCCGACCGTGAAGGCGCCCGTGACGACCTGGCCGTTGAACGGCGCGTCGATCGACAACTGCGGCAACTTCAGCGCGGTTGCCGCCGCGTCAACGCGAATGCGCGGATACGAAAGATTGGAGAGACTGTCGATCCGCGGCACGCCGGTGGACCGCAACACCGAGAGCACCTGCGACACGCTCGCCGACGGCCGACGGCTCTTCAAGAGTGCCCACGCGCCCGAGACGTGCGCCGTCGCCATCGATGTGCCGCTCTTGATGCCGAAACCGCCGCCAGGAACCGATGATGTGATCGACGAGCCAGGCGCCAGCACGCTCAGGAAGGATGCCGTATTGGGGAAACTCGAAATGCTGTCGGGCTTGGTCGTTGGACCG
>JALDXK010000274.1:0-7680 GCA_032155105.1 Acidobacteriota bacterium | reverse complement strand
ACCGACGCCCTGGCCGCGGTGGCCCTCGATGAGCTGCAGGTAGACGTCCTCGAGCGACGGTCGCTTGAGTCGAAGATCGGTGAGCGTTGCACCGGAGGCGCGAAGTCCATCCGCCAACGCAACGATCGACGCAGTGGGATCGGACGTGCGGTATCGGAACAGCGCGCCGTCGCGGCCCTCGAAGATGGCCTGCGGCAGCAGTCCAGAAGGATCGGCAACACCGCTGACGTCGAGCCACAACGTGGATGCGCCGGCCGCACGCGCCAGTAATTCGAGCGGCGTGCCGTCGGCGACGATTTGGCCCGCCGAGAGGATGATCACGCGATCCGCGAGCGCTTCGATTTCATCGAGGTAATGAGACGACACGAGAATCGTCTTCCCGTCGCGCTTGAGGCCGCCGAGGATGTCGTGGATCTGGCGGCGCGCCATCGGATCGAGGCCCGACGTCGGCTCGTCGAGGATGTAGAGATCCGGGTCGTGCAGCATGGCCATGGCCAAAGCGAGGCGCTGCTTCTGTCCACCGGACAGCGTGCGCACCAGCGCCCTGGCCTTGGCTTGCAGGTCGACGCGCTCGAGCACGCCGTCGAGCAACTTCGCGATGTCGTTCCTGGGGCGAATCGACGCGGTTTTGGGGTACAGCGCAGCGTAGAGGCGCAGCGTTTCCAGCACCGTCAACTCGTTCATGAACGCCGTGGATTGCAACTGCACGCCCAGACGCGCGCGCAACGCACCCGAGGCCATCGCGGGATCGAGGCCGAGCACCGTCGCAGTGCCCGAGGTCGGTGTCCGCAACCCTTCGAGAATCTCGACGAGCGTCGTCTTGCCGGCGCCGTTGGGGCCAAGCAGGCCGATGATCTGTCCGGTTGATGCGATGGTGAGATCGATGCCGCGCAGCGCCTCGACGGCGCCGTAGGTCTTCCGCAGGTTCCGGACCTCGATTGCCATGGCGGTATGGTCCTCCCGCGACCGAACGGCCGTTAGTGCCGCTCGTCAGGCCCTACAGGTGACACGTGTCACGTGAAAGGGAACCTGCTTCACTTTCCCGCGGATTTACGTGAAGCGTAATTCGGTTGAAGGTATCCTCGGCGAGGTGAAGGCACATCGCTACCCGATTCGCATGCGATGGACCGGCAACACCGGTCAGGGCACACGCGAGTACCGCGGCTACGAGCGCGCCCACGAATATTCAGTGGACGGCAAACCGCCCATCCCGGGATCGTCCGATCCGGCGTTCAGGGGCGACGGCACGCGATACAACCCCGAAGAACTACTCGTGATGTCGCTGTCGTCGTGCCACATGCTCTGGTACCTGCACCTGTGCGCGGAAAGCAAGATTGTTGTAGTGGAGTACGCCGACGAGGCAGAAGGCACGATGGTGGAAACCGCCGAGACGGGCGGCCATTTCACTGAAGTCGTGTTGCGGCCATCGGTCACGCTCGCCCCTGGCAGCGACTCCGCGCTAGCGACATCCCTCCACGATCGTGCGCATCACCTTTGTTTCGTCGCCAACTCGGTCAACTTCCCCGTCCGCTGCGAGCCGCGGATAAAGTGAACCTGCTTCACTTTCCCCGCCGGCTTACGCCGCACGTAAAAGGGAACCTGCTTCACTTTCCCGAAGAATTACGGTCGGCGTAATCCAACCTTGAAACAGCGCGGGCCATCAAAGGCGGGCATGGACGCCTTCAATCGGGACCTTCGCCATGCGTTTGCCCGTCTCATGCGCGACCGAGGCTTCGCGGCCGTCACCATCGTGACGCTGGCGCTGGGCGTCGGCGCCAACACCGCGGTGTTCAGCCTGGTCAAGGCGGCGCTCCTCAGCCCGCTCCCGTACGGCGATGCGGAGCGGTTGACCGTGATCTGGGGACCCGACCGGGCCGAGACGACGCACCTGTCGCTTCGGGAGGTGTTCACGTATCCGCGCGAGACGCAGAGCTTCGCGGATATTGCCGGCTACCAGGAAATGGACGCGAGCTTCACGGGCGGACAGGAGCCTGAACTGGTCCGCGCCGGCTCCGCAACGCCGAACCTTTTCGAGGTGACGCAGACGCCCGCGCTGATCGGCCGCGTGTTCACGCCAGGCGATACGGCGGGCGGCACGAGCGACGTCATCGTGATCAGCCACGGATTGTGGCAGCGGCGCTTCGGTGGAAACCCGAGCGTGATCGGACACACGGTCCAGGTCAACGGGCGCGCGCGGACGATCATCGGGGTGATGCCGGCATCGTTCAGGCTGCCGAACGATTTCGCATCGCTCCGTCCCACCGAGGCGTGGCTGCCCGAAGTGGTGAACCCGTCGAATCTCGGCGCCTGGGGCAGCCGCTCGTACTCGGGCGTCGCGCGTCTCAAGGACGGCATCAGCGCAACCACCGCATCGAGCGAGTTGCCGCTGGCCGCTGAACGGTGGATCAAGGCGGGCTATGTGCGATCGATGCCGGACGGCAGCCTCGGTGGCCTGGCGCGCCGCGTGATTCCCGCGCAGGAGTTCATCACCGGCGGCATGCGCAACGTCCTGTTGATCCTGTTTGGATCGGTGGGCTTCGTGCTATTGATTGCGTGCGCGAACGTGGCCAACCTGCAGCTGGCGCGCGCTGATGCCCGCCGGCGCGAAGTGGCGATGCGCGCGGCCCTCGGCGCCGAGCGCGGCCACATCATCCGCCAACTACTCACGGAGAGCGTGATGCTCGCCATGGCCGGCGCCACGGCCGGACTCGCGGTGGCGTGGGCGGGCCTGCAGATCGTGATCACGCTCAGGCCGGCGAACATGCCACGCATCGACGAAACGTCGCTCGACGGCAGCGTGCTCGCGTTCACGGCGGTGCTCGGGGTCGTGACCGGCATCCTCTTTGGCCTGCTCCCCGCGCTGCAGTTATCGAGGCCCGGCGTGACCAGCATCCTGAAGGACGCCGGACGCAGCGGCACCGCCGGCCGCTCGCGCCAACTCGTGCGCCACATGCTCGTGGTGGTGCAACTGGCCTCGTCCGTAGTGCTCGCGCTCGCCGCGGGTCTGCTGATTCGCAGCCTCGTCGAGTTGAACCGCATCGACCTCGGCTTCAATCCAGCACACGTGCTGACCGCCCAGATCCAGGTGCCGGCCACCGACTACCCGCAACCCGCCGACGTGGTGCGCTTTCATCGCCAGGCGACCGAACGCGTGGCGCAGATTCCCGGTGTGCTGGCCGCGGGCTCGGTGCGCGTGCTGCCGCTCGCGCGGACGATCGGCGACTGGTCGATCAAGATCGAAGGCCGCCCGTACGTGCCGGAAGAAAATCCGAACGGCGACTTCCAGGCGGTCACGCCGGGGTACTTCGAGGCCATGAACCTCACGCTGGTGCGCGGCCGCCTGCTGACCGCCGCCGATCACGAGACCGCGATGCCGGTGGCCGTCATCAACGAGACCATGGCGGCGCGGTACTGGCCCAATGCCGATGCAATCGGTCGGCAGTTCATGATGGGCACCGACGACAAACCCTGGCTCACCATCGTCGGGATCGTCGGCAACGTGCGTCACAATGCGGTGATCGAAGAGGCGCGCGCGGAGATGTACATCGCCCACGCGCAATTGCCCGGCCACATTCGTTCCGCGCCGCGCGGCATGACACTGGTCGCCAGGACCGACGGCACCCCGCTCGCCATCGCCGGGCAGGTGCGCGACGCCATTCGCGCGATCGATCGCAACCTGCCAGTGTCGGACATCCGCACCATGGACCACGTGGTGGCGTCGGCACTCGCGCAACAGCGATTCGTCACCTTCCTGCTCGCCCTGTTCGCGGCCACCGCGCTGACGCTCGCCGCGATCGGCATTTACGGCACCATCTCGCTCGTGGTTTCTGAGCGCACGCAGGAAATGGGCATTCGCCTCGCGCTCGGCGCCGATCGGCCGACGATTTTCAGGCTCGTGCTCGGCCAAGGCATCTGGCTGACCGCGATCGGCTTGTCGGCCGGACTTGCCGGCGCGGTGCTGCTGACGCGCACGCTGGCGGGGCTGGTCTATGGCGTGGGGACGCTCGATCCGTTGACGTTTGCGGTGGTGCCGGCCATCCTGTGCGCGATTGCGCTGCTGGCGTGCTTCATTCCGGCGCGGCGAGCGGCCTCGGTGGACCCCATCACCACCCTGCGGCAAAGTTAAAAATGCCGAATTACAAATTACAAATCACCGGGCCGTTTTTCATCTTTAACTTTTAACTTTTCATTTTTCTTCGGGATAGCTTAGCGGCATCGATTCCGGCTGCGCCACCGGCGTCACAGGTTGATGCCGTGCTCCGCTACACAACCCTTCTCGCCGTGCTGCTGACGGCCGCCTGTTCTGGCGGCAGCGCCACCACTCCGTCTTCGCCATCGCCACCGGTGAGTTCGCCGTCGCCATCGCCTGCTCCAAGCGGGCCGCCGACAATCACGATCACTGCCGCGGGCATGTCGCCGCTCGACATCACGATTGCGCTCGGACAACGCGTCACGTTCGTGAACAACGACACGCGGCCGCACGACGTGGTGGGCGGCAAGGATCCCAGCAACCCCGACTGCCCCGAGATTGCGCAGGCCGGGTTCCTCACGCCCGGACAGCGCGGCGACACCGGCGTCTTCACTACCGCGCGCACCTGCGAGTACCACGATCACACGATGCTCAGCGTGCCCGCGTTCCAAGGGCGCATTATCATCCGGTGATGCGTCGCTGCCTGGCGGCCGTGGCCGCGATGGTCTGTCTGTGCGCGACACCGTCGTCGGCACAGGGCCCGCCTTCGCTCGCGAGCACAGTCAGCGCGAGCTCCGGCGAGGCCTCGCCGGAGCGGCCTTTGGCCGCGCAGGCGGCCCCCACGCATCAACATCCCGCCACCGGGACGCCGTGGCAGTGGGGCGTCGAAGCCAACGTGTTCGCCGGCTACAACTACCAGTACCGGAAGTTCACCGACTTCGACGAGGTCGAATCGCAGAACTGGCTGATGACGCAGCTGTCGAAGACGCTGAGCACCGTGTCGCACCTGCGTCTCGACGCGATGTTGTCATTCGAGGCGTTCACGCTGAAGGACATCGGTTCACCGCAAGTCTTCCAGACCGGCGAGACCTTCAACGGCGCGCCGCTCATCGACTACCAGCATCCGCACGACCTGTTCATGAACCTCGGCGGGGAGTACTCACGATCGATCGGCGCGTCGACGCTGGTGCTACAAGGTTGGCTGGTCGGACCTGCGCCGATCGGACCACCGGTGTTCATGCACCGGCCGTCCGCCGCCGAGAATCCGCAGGCGCCGCTCTCGCACCACAACATGGACGCCACGCACATCACGCCCGGCGTGGTGGCGGTCGGGATCGAACGCGCGGGGTTCATGCTGGAAGCGGGCGCGTTTCACGGGCGGGAACCGGATGAGAACCGCCTCGATCTCGACACCGCGGCGCTCGACTCCTACAGCGTGCGCGTGTCGTGGGCCGACGGCCCCTGGGCCCTGCAGGTATCGGGTGCGGATTTGAAGACGCCGGAGACGACCTCGCCCTACGACGCCACGCGCGTGACGGCGTCGCTGTCGTACTTCAGGGGTGACGCCAGCCGTTCGCTAGCGTGGCTGGCCGCGTTCGGCCAGAACCGCGAAGTGTTCGGCAATCTCGAAGCGTACTTGTTCGAGACCAACCTCCGCGCGGTGAAGAACGCCTACTACCTGCGCGCCGAGTCAGTTGATAAAGACATTCTCGACGCCGGCTTTCACCCCATCGGCACCGAGCACACGCACCGCGAGTCGCAGGTTGGCGCGCTCACGGCCGGCTACGTCCGCGACATCGCCGCACCGTCGTGGGGCACGTTCGGCATCGGCGGCGACGTCACCGGCTATATCGTTCCCGACAACCTGAAGGAGTCCTACGGTTCGCCGGTGTCGTTCCACGTGTTCCTGCGCTATCGCGGCAGGGCCGGCGCGGCACACCTGCACAGCGCCGCGCGGCAATAGGACGCAGCCTGCCTCACTCCGCGATATATCGCCACTCGCCTGTCGGTGAATCGCGTTTCCAGATTGTGAAGAACGGCTGGCCCGGAGGAATCTTGCCATCGGATCCCGGCGTGTTCGCCACGATGTAGCCAATCGTGACGCCGAAGTCGCCGCTGGAGGCCACGATCGTTTTCTCAGGTCCCCAATTCACCGGGCTCGTGTTCGGCGGCGCACCCCTGCCGATGTTGTTGCCGATTTGCTGATTGCCAAGCAGGTACGTCGCCACGTCAGGCCCACCGAGATTGATCGCGTCTGGATGGCCGTACTTCGTGAACGCGGGCCCGATGCCCATCGTCTGCGCATCGCGTGAGAAGGAACGCTCGGCCTCGGCAAGACTCTCGCGATAGCGCTCGATGGTCGCGGCATCCACAGCCGCGGCACCGGCCTGCTTCGGCAGCAGGTACGACACCGGCGTCGGCGGAGCGGGCGTCTTCGCGACGCCGCGCTTGTAGGCCAGGACGCGCCAGCCGTCTGTCTGCTTTTCCCAGTAGGCGAGGTACTTCAACGGCGTGGTAGCGCCGTCGGCGCGATGCAGCGTCATGAAACCGGCGGTGAAGCCATGACGCTCGTCGCCCGACACGCTCACGCGCGCCGGCGTCCACTCGATGCGCGCGCCGTTGTTGACGGGGTTCGTCTTCAGTGCCTCGATGGCTTTCGCCGATCCGTACGCGATGCCGCCGGCATAGGTCAGCGCCACCTCTGGCGCCAACATCGCCGACAAGCCCGACACCACGTCGGTCTTCGCGCTGCCGGCCGCGTAGGCACGATCGGCGGCGAGTAATTCGTCCGCGGCGGACTGTGGCGACGCCACGCCCACCAGTGGCGATACCGCTACGATCGCGAGGAGGAAGGGCAGTCTGTTCATGCTCGATGTATTTGCCGCCACGCGTGCAGAAGTGTCATGGCTGAGGTTCAGAGAGGTGTTAGCTCTGCTATCCTGCGCAGGAGGAGGCGCCGTATGTACCTGGTCCTCGTCCTCGTCTCTGCGTTCCTCACGCAGCCCACCGCCGAGCGCGCGAACTTCACCGGCTCATGGAAGATGATCGCCGCCCGCAGCGCGTCCCCGAATCAAACGCCGCCGGTCACCGAGATGCTCTTCGTCATCGACCACGCCACGGACCACATCCGGCTCGACATGACGAACGGCAACAGCAAGACCATCTCGGTGGCGTACCCCTTCATCGCCACGCCCAAAGTCCCTGCCGATCCGCCGAGTGGAGACGAACGGCGCGCGTATTGGGACGGCGCCCGCCTCGTTCTCGAGCGCGGCGGCACGATCAGCGGCCAGACGGTGTCGTCGCGCCAGGCGCTGACGCTCAATGCGGAGGGAACGGAGATGACGGTGGATCGCCTCGTCATCGTCCAACATGGCTACACGCTGCGAGGCGCGAGGAACTACGCCGAGGTCCGCGACGTGTTCACGCGCGTCACACCCTAGGGCACGGATTCATACCGATTCGACACAGGCCACCGATTCACACAGATTAGACACAGAATCGGTAACTAATCGGCGTCTACTCGGTGGCTAGACGCCGTACTTCTCGGCATCCCACGCGAGCCCAAGCTCGGTGGGCGGCGCCATGTAACCGGCGAGCGCGGACGCGGCCACCACCGACGGCGACGCGAGATAGCCCTCGCCGCCGAGGCCCATCCGGTTCTGCCAGTTGCGATTGAACGACGTGATCGCGCGCTGGCCCTTGTGCAGCGC
>JALDXK010000273.1:0-7686 GCA_032155105.1 Acidobacteriota bacterium | reverse complement strand
CCTGCGCGCGCATCACCTTCCAGCGGGCGCGGCGGTACTTGCGCTTGTCGGCCTTGGCAATGCCCTCGAGCTTCTCGTCGAGCTTCTCGACGTTGAGGCGCGCCTTGCGCACCGCATCGACCTGCTTCTGGAACTGCTCGGCGCGCTGCTCGATCTTGTCCTCGGTGATTTCTTCGTCGTTGAAGATCACCAGCTCGCGGATGGTGCGCTCGCCGGCACGGAGCTGATCGCCCATGCGGATCACCGCCTTGGTGATCGCCGGCATGCGCGAGATCGACTTGATCACCGACAGCTTGCCGCGCTCGATACGCCGCGCGATCTCCACTTCGCCTTCGCGGGTGAGGAGCGGCACCGTGCCCATCTCGCGCAGGTACATACGGACGGGGTCGTTGGTCTTGTCGAGCGCCCCGGGCGTGAGGTCGAGCTCCGGGCCTTCGCCCTCGGGACCCTCGTGGCGCTCGATGCCTTCGCGCTCGAGCTTGTAGCCCTTTTCGGAGTCGACCAGATCGATGCCGGCGCTGGCAAAGACCGCGAGCAGCTCCTCCAAGTCCTCGGGGTTGGCGGTGAGGTCCGCGGGCAACAGATCGTTCACTTCGTCGTACAGGAGATAGCCCTTCTCCTTGCCGATGACGATCAGTTGCCGGACTTCATCAAACTTATCTTCGAGCGCGACGGCCATATTCGGGTTGGACCTCTGAGTAGTAGAGCCCTTCATTGTAACTCTTTCGGCATATCAATGGCGGCCAAAGCCCGACTAAGCTCGAGCTTACGCCGTAGTGTCGTTAGCAAAATCGGGCCTGTTTCCCCTAGTTCCTGGAGTCGTCGGACTTCCCGTTGAACTTCGGCAAATTCGCGTTCGAGCCTCACGTATTTGAGCGCAACGACGCAGAGCTCTGGAAGAGTTACCGGGGCTGAACGCTGGGCGGCCACCGAGGCCAGTAATTGGGCCTCTTGAGTACTTAGACGCTCCATGAGCGTAGTTGGCACATCCTCGGACGACACCTCGAGATCCCGGGCCGTTGCCAGGATGTTCTCCGTCATAAGTCCTTTAAAATCTTGAGGTTCCATCTGCTTCAAGGCCGCGACGGCTGCGGCCGGGTGATGGACCAGGGTCCATACCAGCCCTTCCTCCGCTTTCCTGATGTGCCCTTGGAGCGTGGGGACGCGCTCGGCCGGCAACTCAGTCTTCCGCGCCGCCGCCGCTTTCCTGATTTCGGCCCGAACCACACCCTCCGTGACCCTGGCCTTGTGGGCCAGCCGATCGGCGAACTGGTCGCGCGCCGCCGGATCGGGAATACGCGCCGCCACCCCAAGCATCTTCCGCAGGAACTCGCGCCGGCTGTCGTCGCGAGACAGGTCGTGCTCTGCCGCCGCACGGTCGAGCAGGAACTCGAGATACGGCCGCGACCGTTTCAGCTCGGCGACGAAGGCGTCCCGGCCCTGCTTTTGGATAAAGGTGTCGGGATCTTCACGCCCCGGTAATTGGACTACGTTGACGTCGAAGCCTTCGCTTACCAACAGCTCCGAACTGCGCTCGGCGGCCGCCTGGCCCGCGGTGTCGGGGTCGTAGCAGAGCACCGCCTTCGTGGCGAAGCGTCGCAGCATCTGTGCCTGTTGAGACGTCAGCGCCGTGCCGCAAGTGGCCACCACCGGAAAGCCCCCGGCCTGGTGCACCTGAGCGAAGTCGAAATACCCCTCGACGATCAGCGCGAAGTTGCCCTTGCGCAAGTTGCCCTTGGTCAGGTTGAGGCCGTAGAGGGTCCGGCTCTTCGTGTAGATCGGCGTCTCCGGCGAGTTCAGGTACTTGGGCACCTGGTCGGCGTCGAGCGCGCGGCCGCCAAAGGCGATCACCGTGCCCGTGTCGCGCGCGATCGGGACCATCAGCCGGTTGCGAAATCGGTCCGCCTCGCTGCCATCGTCGCGCCGCGTGACCAGGCCGCTCGTCACCGCCTGCAGCGGCGTGAATCCGGCTTTCAGCAAGCGCTGGCCGAGCGCGTCGCGCGACGCCGGCGCGTAGCCCAGCTGCAGTTGATCGATGGTCTCGGGCGTGAGGCCGCGGTTCTTCGCGAGGTACTCGCGAATCCTCTCCCCCGCCGGTGAGGCGAGCTGCTCGCGAAAGTAGGCGAGTGCGATCTCGTGGATCTTGATGAGGGCTTCGCGTTCCGCGGCGCTTTCACGCGGTTCGCCGCCTTCAAGCTCCGGAATCGGGATGCCGAACCGCGCCGCGAGATGGCGCACCGCCTCCTGGAAGCCGACCTTTTCCTGGAGCTCGACGAACTTGAACACGTCGCCGCCCACACCGCAGCCGAAGCAGTGGAAGAAGCCGCGGTCGCGCATGACGTTGAAGGATGGTGTCTTCTCGCCATGGAACGGACAGAGGCCCTTGTAGGAATTGCCGGCCTTCCTGAGCGACACCGAGTCCGAGATGACGGTGACAATGTCGGCCGCCGCGCGAACTTCGTCGATGAATGATTGCGGGAACTCCAAGGCTGCCGTGCACCTTTCAGCTTACCGCCAACCAGCGACTCGCGGATCCGGGGCCGCGCGCCGCGCGTCAGGACAACGGCGGTACATCCTCGACGATGCGTGACAGGGCGACGGCGCGAATGCGCGGGGCCAGGTCGAAGGTGTGCTCACCGGCGTGGATCACGTCGAGGCGCGCCAACTTCAGGTCTTTCAGCGCGGCCCGCATCGACGGCGTCACGGCGGGCGATACGGTGCGCTTGATTTCAAACCCGATCCGCCGCCGCCCCCGCACGATCAGAAGGTCGAGTTCCGCCCCCGCGTGCGTGGCCCAGAAGTAACACTCGCTCCAGCGCGCGCCGAGGCGATCGACGAGCGCCGCGATGGCAAAGCCCTCGAACGACGCGCCGACTTTCGGGTGGCGCTCGAGGTCCTCGCGGCTGCGGAGGTTGAGCAGCGCGTGCAGGAGGCCGCTGTCGGCGAGATAGATCTTCGGCGACTTCACCTGTCGCTTGCCGACGTTCTCGTGCCACGGCTGCAGCACGCGGACGACGAACGTGGCGGCCAGCAGATCCAAATAGCGGCGTACGGTCATGTCCGACACGCCAAACGATCGCGCGAACTCCGACGCGTTCCAGATCTGTCCGTGATAGTGCGCGAGCATCGTCCAGAAGCGGCGCAGGGTGGCGGCCGGGATCGACACACCGAGCTGCGGCACGTCGCGTTCGAGAAACGTGCGGATCAGATCCAGCCGCCAGTCGAGGCTGGCGGCATTGGACGCCGCCAGGAACGCGCGTGGAAAGCCGCCGCGGAGCCACAACTGATCGAGGCGACGGACCCCGACCTCGTCAACCGAGAGCCCACCGAGCTCGTGAAACGCCAGGCGGCCGGCGAGCGACTCCGACGATTGGTGCAACAGGTCCGGCGAAGCGCTGCCGAGCACGAGGAAGCGGGCGGGCGTCCGCGATCGATCGGCCAGCACCCGCAGCGTCGGAAACAGCTCCGGACGTCGCTGCACCTCATCGAGGATGACCAGACCACGGAGCGGCCGCAGCGCCAGCATCGGGTCGGCGAGGCGGGCCAGGTCGGCAGGGTCTTCGAGGTCGAAGGCCGTCACCGGTCCGGTAGCGCCGTGGGCCACCGCCCGCGCCAGGGTCGTCTTGCCGGCCTGCCGCGGCCCGAGGATGGCCACCGCGGGCGAGCGCCGCAGCAGGCGCCGCACCCGGGCAACGTGCCCCGTACGGGCAATTTTCATACCTTGAATTATCAACTATAAGTGTTGAATATTCAAGGTAGCAAGGAATCGTCCCGACCCTACCGTTTGAGCCGCGGGATGAACTTGGTCAGGCCCTGGATCGGTCCGACCTCGCCGCCATACACGTTGCCGGCGGCATCGACCGCCACGCCCTCGCCGAACGAGCCGACACCGCCCATGCCGGACGGTTGCTTCGAGACGTGCTCGGGCACGAAGTACCACACCTCGCCGGTGCGGGCGCTGCCGACGCGCAGACCCTTGCGCCAGCCGGGGTTGTAGTTGTCGTCCGACTCGGAGTCGATCGCGTAGAGCGTGTCGTTGCGATCGATGTACAGCCCGCTGATACGGCTGAACTGGTACCACGTGTCGAGGTGCGTGCCGTCCTGGTCGAAGATCTGGATGCGGCGGTTGCCGCGATCGGCGACGAACAACCGGCCCTTCGAATCCATCGCGAGCGAGTGCGGTCCCCTGAACTGGCTCGGACCGTAGCCGTACGCGCCGAAGGTCTTGATGAACTTGCCGTCCTTGTCGAACTTCGAGATGCGCCCGATGCCGTTTGGCGGATTCTGATCGAGGAACTGCGCGTTGTGCGCCTCGGCCACGAAGATGCTGCCATCCGGAGCCACCAGGACGTCGTTGGGCTCGGTGAACCTCGCCGGCGGATCGCCCGCCTCACCCGGCGTGCCGAGCGTCATGAGCAGCTTGCCCTGCGGGCTGAACTTCAAGACCGCGTTGCCCTTGTTCTTCCACTCGGGGAACTTCGCGAGCTCACCCGGCGTGGCCGTGCGCGCATCGACCACCCACACGTTGCCCTGGCGATCGACGTCGAGGCCGTGCGGCCACGGGATCAATCCCGCGCCGAAGCTCTGGACGACCTTGCCGCTCGGATCGAGCTTGACGATCGGATCGACGGTCGATCCGGCGCACGCATTGGCGCCGCATCGGTCGGCGGCCCAGATGTGCTTGCCGTCCACGTCGACGTGCACGGCGCTGACCGATCCCCACCTGCGTCCATCGGGCAACGTGCCCCAGTTGCGCACCGTCTCGTACGGATTCGGCAGGTTGTTGATGGGCGCGACCTTGGCATGCTCCGGGGGACCCGACGCCCCGCGTGGCGGCGCGGCCGGCGGCGTCGGTGTGGGTGCCTGCCCCAGCAGGACTCCGGTGCCAATCATGGCGAGAGCACTTACGACACAGATCCTACGCAGCGTGATCATCGTCCGCTCCTTGTGGAAGGCGGTCGGATGATACACCGCGCTGGAGTCGAATCGCGCCGTTCACCTGATGTCCGGTTCGTGGTCTGGCCGTCGTGTCGGAAGTCGGCCACCGCCACGCCGGGCGATCCTGCGCTCGAGTGATGGCCTTGGTGCGCATGCATGTATGTCGTCATTTTGCATGTTAAAATGACGGCAATATGAGCGTGCGCTATCGCCGCCTGATGACGCCTCCACGCGGCAGTTTCTTCCTGCTCGGTGTGCGGGGCGTGGGCAAGAGCACGTGGGCTCGCGAGGCATTCCCCGGCGCGCACCTGATCGACCTGCTCGACGAGCGCCGCTTTCACGAGCTAGCGGCGGCGCCGGGCGCATTTGCCGACGAAGTGCGGGCCCTGCGATCGGGCCAGGTGGTAGTGGTCGACGAGGTGCAGCGGCTCCCGTCACTCCTGAACGAGGTGCACCGGGCGATCGAGGACCACCGCGGTCGTTTCGTCCTGCTCGGTTCGAGCGCCAGGCGCCTCAAGACCGCCTCGACCAACCTGTTGGCCGGACGCGCCGCCATGCGGACGATGCTGCCGTTGCAGGCCGACGAGATGGGCCGGGATTTCGATCTCGATGCCGCGCTGACCCACGGGACGCTGCCGGTGATCTGGCAGGCGGCGGATCGGCGCGCGGCGCTCGAAGCGTACGTGCAGCTCTACGTTCGCGAAGAAATTCGCGCCGAGGCCCTCGTGCGCAACCTGCCAGCCTTCCTGCGGTTCCTGCCGGTGGCAGCGTTGTTTCACGGGCAGGTGATCAACATTTCCGGACTGGCGCGAGATGCGGCCACGTCGCGCACCACCATCGAGGGCTACGTCGAGATCCTCGAAGAGACCCTGCTCGCCACTCGTCTGCCGGCGTTCGAAGCACGATTGCGCGCACGTGAACGCCGGCATCCCAAGCTGTATTGGGTCGATCCCGGGTTGGTGCGCGCCGCCAAGCGCCAACTCGGCGATCTCGCCACCGAAGAGCGTGGGCCGCTGTTCGAAGGACTGGTACTGGCGTTGCTGCGTGCCCACAACGTGGCTGGCGCGGTGTTCGAGGACATCGGCTACTGGTCCCCGGCCCAGTCGCTCGCGACGGAGGTGGACTTCGTCCTCCGCCGCGGGCGCGAGCACCTGGCCATTGACGTGAAGCACACCGCGCGGTTCTCGGAGGTGCTCGTTGGCGGCCTGCGCGCCGTCGCGGATCTGCCACGCCTGAGCCGCCGGATCCTGGTGTATCGCGGCCGTCAGACGCTGCGCACCGCGGATGGCATCGAGGTGTGGCCGTTCGATCGGTTCGTCGCCGAGGCGGCGTCGGGCCACCTCTGGCCATAGCGCGTGCCCGGCAGCGGGCGCCACTTCGTCGGCGCGCCGACTATTTCGCGGTCAGCAACACGCCGGGCCGCTCGTTCTCGGGTGAGTCTCCCGTCCACACCGGCCGGCCGTTGACGAACACGCGGTAGATGCCACGCGGGCGCAGCCGCGGCTGCTCGAAGGTCGAACGATCGATGATCGTCGCCGGATCGAACAGCAACAGATCGGCCTTCATGCCGACGGCGATCGTACCGCGATCCTTCAGCTTCAACCGCGCCGCCGGCATCGAGGTCATCTTCTTGATGGCCTCGGGTAGCGACAGCCATTTCTCGTCGCGGACGTAGCGTCCCAGCACGCGCGGGAACGTCCCCGCGCCCCGCGGATGCGACGTGTTGATACCGCCGTCGCTCGCCACCATCGTCCATGGCTGCTGCAGGAACACGCGCATGTCGTCGGCGATCATCGTGTGCCCGATCACGCCGACATCGTCGTCCTGGACGATCTTGATGTACATGTCGACCTCGCTGAGGCCCTCGAGTGTCGCGGCCTCGTCGAGGCGCTTGCCCACGTACTGCGGGAATTTCGGCAGCCTCGTGATCTGGACGTTCTTTCCGCCGCCCACGTCATCCAGCGCTTCCTTCACGCTGGCGGGACTTGTCCATTGCTTATCGGGAACGAGCACCTTCAGGTTCGACGACCAGGCGAGATACGGATACACGTCGGCGGTGACGTCCACGCCGCGCTTGCGCGCGGCCTCGATCATCGAGACGACGTCGCCAGCCTTGCCCCACACGCCGACGGTCCCGAGCTTGATGTGCGTGATCTGCACGGGGATCTTCGCCTTCTCGCCGATCGCGATGGTCTCGCGAATCGCCTCCATCGACTTGTCGGCCTCGTCGCGGATGTGCGAGATGTAGAACCCGCCGTGGGCCGCGGCGACCCGCGCCATGGCGACGACCTCTTCGGTCGACGCATAGCTGCCAACCTCATACTCGAGTCCCGACGACAGGCCCAGCGCGCCGCTGCGCATCTCCTGCTCGATGAGCGCCTCCATGTTCGCGATCTCAGCCGGCGTGGCCGCGCGGCGGAAATCGTCGCCCATCACCTGGCGGCGAATCGTGGCGTGCCCGACAAGTGCAGCGACATTCACCGTGGAAGCTGACGCACGGCGCTTGGCCAGGTAGTCCTTCAGCGGAAACGGCGAGCTGCCGTCCTGACCGACCAGGAGCGTGGTGATGCCCTGCGCGATCTGTGAAACCGCATCGGGATCGGCGTCAAGGCCGTCGGTCGAATGGTTGTGCGCGTCGATCACGCCTGGCGCGAGCACCAGCCCGGTGGCGTCAACGACGCGATCTTCCGGATGCGGCCTCAGCGAGCCGATTTCGACGATGGTGTCGCCGGCAATGCGGACGTGGGG
>JALDXK010000272.1:0-7710 GCA_032155105.1 Acidobacteriota bacterium | reverse complement strand
GACGAATGACCTCGATCACCACGCCAACAGCGAGCAGGAGCAGCAGAATGCCCGACAGGGTCGCAGCGGAGATGCGCCACCGCTCCGATCGGCCAACAGCGATGTAACTGAGTCCGTACACCGCTGCATCGGAGGCGTTATCAACGGCATTGGCTACGAGAGCGCTTGAATCAGCAAAGTAGCCGCCAATCGCAAGCGCCACGGTGAGCACGACGTTCAACAACAGCACGTAAAGCAGCGTGCGTCGCTCGCGCGGCTGATCGTCACTGGTCATTCAGGATTACCGCGTCGGGCTCAGATCAACGCCGGCGTCAACGTCATCGCTCCGAGATGACCGCTGTTCGAACCAGGCATACAGCATGGGTAGCAGTAACAGCGTTAGAATTGTGGAGGTCACCAGTCCGCCGATCACGACGGTTGCTAAGGGCCGCTGCACTTCGGCGCCTGTCCCGTGGGAGAGCGCCATCGGCAAGAATCCGAGGCCGGCAACCAGCGCCGTCATCAAGACGGGCCGCAAACGAGTGAGGGCGCCCTCCCGAACCGCCTCGTCAACCCCTTTCCCTTCATCACGTAGCTGGTTGATGAACGTGACCATTACGACACCATTGAGAACGGCCACGCCGAACAGCGCGATGAACCCAACACCGGCGCTCATCGAGAACGGCATGTCACGCAGAAAGAGCGCGAGGATGCCGCCGGAGATGGCGAACGGAATTCCCGTGAATACGAGCGCGGCCTGCTTCAGCGAATTGAAGGTCGTGAACAGCAGTAGGAAGATGATCAGGAACGTTGCCGGCACGACAATCATCAGCCTCTGTCGGCCACTCTCGAGATGCTCGTACATTCCGCTCCAGTCGAACAAATAGCCAGGGGGTGGATGTACTGCTTCGTCAACTCGTTGACGAGCCTCCTCGACGAACGAGCCAATATCGCGGCCGCGCACATTGATTTCAACCGTGATGCGACGTTGACCGTTCTCACGACTGACTTCGGCCGGCCCTTCCTCGCTCGTAATTCTGGCTAGCTGAGCTAGAGGGACTTTCTGGCCGCTTTCGCTCGACACAAGGAGATTACCGATTGCTGAGGCGTCCGAACGCGCTTCGACGGGAAAACGAACGACGAGGGCGAACCGCATGAAACCTTCCAGCACGGTAGTTGCCTCGGTCCCGGCGATGGACGACTGGATCACTTCTTGAACATCGGCGACATTAATCCCATATCGAGAGATCGCGTTGCGATCGATGGCGACCTGCAGGACTGGCAGTCCGCTAATCTGTTGAACTTTCACGTCAGCAGCGCCTTCGACCCCGCGCACGACGGCCGCCACCTCATTGGCCTCGCGCAACAAAACGTTCATGTCGTCGCCGAAGATTTTCACAGCAACGTCAGACCGCACACCGACACCTTCGATAAGCTCCATCATGCGAAATTTGATTGGTTGCGAAATGGAGCTCGCCACTCCGGGGACTTCTTCCAGCCGTTCTGCAAGTTCGGCAACGAGCGTGTCTCGAGTCATGTCATCGCGCCACTGGTCGCGTGGCTTCAGGTTCGCGTAGGTATCAGCCATATCGGGCCCCATTGGGTCAGTGGCGATTTCGGGCCGCCCGATGCGGCTAACAACGGTATCAACCTCGGGGAACTCCTTGACGATCGATTCGACGACCGTCGCCTGGCGAACTGCTTCCGTTAGCGACACGCTTTTCAAACGAACATGGTTAATGGCGAGCGCACCTTCATCAAGTTCGGGAAGAAACTCGGAGCCGAGGCGCGTAAACAGGAGGCCGCAAAGGACGAGGAAAACAGCCGCAGCGGTAAGTGCGACAAAGCGCGCACCTAACACAGTATTCAGCGCGTCTTCGTAAACACGGCTGACCCACTCCAGGAAATAGTTGCGGCGTTCGCGAGCCTGTTCTTTGAGGAACGCGGCCGACAAGGCTGGAATGAGCGTGACACTCAACACCAGAGCGCCGAGCAGCGCCAGGATTACCGTGACCGCCATGGGCCGGAACATCTTTCCTTCAATGCCGGACAGAGTGAGGATCGGGATATACGCGGCAATGATGATCAGCATGCCGAACAGCGCCGGTTTCAGGACCTCGCTCGCGGCATCGCGTGTCATTTGATGACGTTCCGATTGGGACATGGCGCGGCCAAGCTCATGGCGCCGAGCAGCCAGCTTGCGAACCGTGTTTTCCACGATGATGACCGCACCGTCGACGATGAGGCCGAAGTCGATGGCACCCAGGCTCATCAGGTTTGCCGAGACCTTGAAATAGTTCATCCCGATGATGGCGATCAGCATCGACAGCGGAATGGCGGCGGATACGATCAGTCCAGCGCGGATCTGTAAGAGGAACACAAACAAGATACCGATGACGAGCAACCCGCCTTCGATCAAATTCGTGCTTGCCGTGCTAATCGTCTGGTTGACCAGGCCCGTTCTATCGTAAAACGGTCTGATAACAACATCTGGCGGCAACGACTTCTGCACGTCGTCCAACCGCGCCTTAACCAGCTCGGTGACGGCGCCGCTGTTCTCGCCTTTCAGTAAAATCGCTATGCCGAGAACGGTCTCACCTTGCGCGTCGCGTGTCGCCGCTCCTTGCCGCACCTGAGAGCCGATACCCACGCTCGCCACATCGCGCACGCGAACGGGTGTCCCAGCCTCCGTGGCGATGACGATGTTCTCTATGTCACGCAGGGAGCCAATCAGACCGATGCCGCGCAATAACTGTTGCTCACCGCCGCGCTCGATGTACGCGCCGCCGCCGTTGACGTTGTTGTGTTCGAGCGCCTCGATCACTTGCCGCAGCGTTAGTTTGTATGACACCAGTCGCGCAGGGTCGACCAGTACTTCGTATTGCCGCTCGTGGCCGCCAAAGCTATTGACTTCGATTACCCCGGGCACGGTGCGCAGTTGGGGTTTGATGACCCAATCGAGAATGGTACGGAGGTCCATCAGGTCGTCGTGTGCACCGGTTTCAGACCCCTCGGCGACCGGCATGAGATCCGTTCCCTTGGTGCCGGCGCGCCTCTCGACCGTAAATTGATAGATCTCGCCCAGACCGGTGCTAATCGGGCCCAGCTCGGGGGAGACGCCGGGCGGTAGTTCGCGTTCGGCCTCCGCCAACCGTTCGAGGACCAGCTGCCGTGCCCAATAGACGTCAACATCTTCCTCGAATGTCACCGTGACTTGGGACAGGCCGAACTGCGAAATGGAACGGATTTCCTCTTTTCGCGGCAAGCTGCTCATCGCCACTTCGATGGGGAACGTGACGTAGCGTTCCATCTCCTCGGGCGCGAACGCCGGAGCCACAGTATTGATTTGAACTTGATTGCTCGTGATGTCGGGCACGGCATCAATCGGCAGCCGCGTTGCCGAGTAAACCCCGGCAACAGCCAGCATAATGCCGGCGATGATCACCAGTACTCGGTACTGGATGCTGAAGGCGACGAGACGGTCGATCATTTACTTTTCCTCGCCTTCTTCTTCCTCGACGCGCAACTTGAGCCGTGACTTCAACATCAACGCGCCCTTGGTCACCACTTCCTCGTCGGCCTTGAGGCCCTCCGATACTTCAGTCAATCTTCCGACGGTGGCGCCGACCTTGATGGGCCGGGCTACGAAATGCTCCTCATCCACTCGGACGAAAACGGTGGGGGTGCCGTCAATGTCCTGGATCGCGTCCGACGCCACGACGAGGACGGGCCTGGGCGCCGACGTAGGTAAGGCGAGCGTCGCGAACATCTGCACCTTTAATCGGGTTCCTGGATTAAGGACTTCGCAACGCACTTTCGCAGTTCGGCTGTTCGGATCGAGCACGTCACTTATGTGGGTGACGCGACCAGAGAAGGATTCCCCTGGATACGTATCGACGGTGACGATAGCCGTTTGACCGACGCGGATCTTCGCAATGTCTTTTTGGTACACGTCACCTTGCAGCCACACGCGAGAAAGATCGGCGACGACGAATAACTCCCGATCCGGGCTGATTAATTCACCTGGCGCGGCATGCACTTCTAGCACGACACCGGCGATCGGAGCCGTCACCGAACTCCGCATCGGCGGCAGGTCGCCCCCTGTCTTGGCTGCAGCGAGCGCGTCCTGAGAGATGCCGAGGCGGCGAAGTTTCTGTTCCAGGTTCGAAAGGGTCGCCTTGGCGCTGTTGACTTCGGCAATGCTGCTCTGTAATTCCGCACCGCGTCGTTCACGTTCGCCCCGGGCGACGCCGCCGAGCTCGACGAGCTTGTCTGCACGTTCTACCGACCGGCGCTGAGCTTCGGCTGCGGCGTTCGCCCTTTCGAGCGACGCCAGAGCAGTGCGATAATCCGAGAACAATTCTCCGGCAGTGATGCTGTCGTATGTCAGCAGCGACTGCCCATTGGCGACGTGATCGCCGACACGGACACTCACTTGGAGGACGCGTCCATCGGCCAGCGGCCTTACTCGCGCGACTCGCGATTCGTCTGGTCCGACGACGGCCGTCGTCTGGATAGTTTCTGAGAGTTCCTGGGTGCGCGCCGCCTCGACGACGATCCCCGCGATGCGTTGCATTTCCGGCTCGATCTCAATCGGAGCGCTCGGGTCGACTTCGTTCTCAGCCGCTTCAGCTGCCTCGCCGTTTTCAGCCGTGTCGGGATTTTGCGGTGAAGCGCGAAACCATACCGCCGCGACAATCACGAGCGCAGTTGCGGCCAAGACAAGCGGCCACCGTCGCGGTGAATTAGAACGAGAAGTGTGTTCCGTATCCTGCATGATCGTCCTCATTTAAGCGGGCCGCCGACAGCGCGCTCGAGAGCTATGCGTGCGAGCGCCTCCTGTCTTATTGCTTCCGTATACGCTTTCTGCGTATCGATGAATCGTCGTTGTTCGGTCACCACATCGAACAGCTGCACTTCGCCAGCGGCATAGCTCGCGCGCAGTACCGTTACGCTCTGCTCCGACGGTCCGATAACCATCTTCTGGAACACTTCTGCAGCTCTTCGTGCGGCGAAGTAACGTGCGAACACGCCGGCAATTTCGGCGCGGATAGTCCGTTCCAGAAACTCGCGTCGAATCCTGGCCGCCGTCTGGCGCGCGGTCGCCACCTGAATGTGACCTTGATTGCGATTTAGCAGAGGCAGACTAATTGAAAGTCCACCCGTGAGCAGGCGGTCGCGGTCTTTAAGCGGCGTCAACGCGCCGCCCGCGTTGAAGCCAAGGTAATCCAGCTGCGTGCGTGAGTCGGTATAGCGGATCAAACCCGCGATGTTCGGGGTGCGCTCTGACCGTGCCAAACGCAATTCCGCCGCTGACCGTTCCTCGTCCTTCCGCATCGCCATTAGGTCGGGACGTGAAGCGAGCCCCAAGCTGATGGCTTGATCGAGACTCGTGGTGACCGGGACGCGATCCCCGTCGGGTTGCAGCCGCAATGCTTCTGTCTCGTCGAAGCCGGCAACGACACGCAACAGCAACATAGCCTGGTGAACTTCACTTTCAAGCACCAGGCGCTCGGCCTCCAGGCGCCCGACATCCGCTTGAAGCACCATTTCTTCGACGCGCGGAGACTCACCTTCGGCCACACGCGCCCGAATAACACTCAGCCCTTGTTCGAAGACTTCATGCTGCTGCGCGACCGCCTCAAAGTTGCGAATTGCGCTCATCGCGCCGATATATCGCTCGAGCACTTCGGCACGAATGACACGCTCGCGGTCACGAATCTCGAGTTGCGCGATGTCGACGTCGAACGTGGCGACGTCGACACGCCGCGCACGTTTGTTGCCTAACTCGAACGTGTGTGCATAGCCGACGCTGAACTCGCGTTCGCCGTCGCTGCCGGTCAAAGAGCCGTTCGTGATCTCCGTTTCAACGACAGGATTCGGCCGAAAACCTGCCTGGCGCAGGAGGCCTTGTGCTTCAACAGTGCGTTGCCGGGCCGCGACTAGCTCGCCGTTGCGAGACATTGCCGATTGAACCAACTGTTCTAGTCCGAGTCCTGCGGGGTCGAGGTAGCGCTCGTGCGATATCGGAACCGCCGACGTCGTCTGGGCCTGAGCACCGACACTTGCGAAGATTAGTGTCACGCAGAGAAAAATTGCCGTTCGAGAAATACGCATAGGCGATCCATGAAAGAGGCTAAATAGTTGGCCGGCCCCGACGGCTCGTGGGCGCCGGGGCCGGGACAGCCTCGCAGAAGTTACTGAGGTCGTCGCTTGACCTTGACATCTACTTCGCGAGCATGCAAGTTGCCCGACAAGTCCTGGTACTTCACGGCCACGCTGTCGACTTCTTCGACAAGTTCCGTGATGGTTACCGGTTTGTTGGCAGCGGTCAATGCGCGGGTCTTCGTCCCCACGCCTTTACCAATGACCTTCGTGTCTTTGTCGATGACGAACACCAAGTCCTTCATACCGGGTCGGATCGTCATTGAATCAGCTGTAATGGCAATTACTCGGCCAGTCGCTCTGAGCGTTTTTGCGCCTCCAGATTGCGCGCCGACATCTGGAACGATTCCCAATAGGGCAACGAATACGAAGGCAGTTCGCAGACGCATGAGATCCTCCTCGACGACAGTCGCAAGTAGTACAAGCGACAGCCGTACAAACAGACGTACCGAATGGATTAACCGAGAGCTGCGGGAAGTCTCTAGCTAAGGCGTGGAGGGTGGTCGATGGATCCGGGCGGGGTGGTTACCAACCGGAGCACCGGTCGCTCGGCGTGAACCTGCATCGGCAACCTGTCCGGGATCAGATCGAAATACACGCAAACGGCGAAAGGGACGACGCAGAACGTGCACGTTGGTGTGGTTGGCGCTGATGACGTCGCATAGTCGTGCGGATCCTCGCAGCCATCCACGCACCACGCGGTGTCTGACACCACGAGCGCGAGAAAGAGGGCCGCAATCAGGCGACGCATGGCCAGACACTACCACAGTCAGCGTTCCCGAGCGGGTCGGTCATAACAGCCTCAGCGATTCGGAGAAATTGGGAGAACCCGTCTGGTCTGCGCCATATAAGCCGCATATTGCTCGCCGAAATACTCGAGCATCATCTTTTCCTCTCGCGGGACGCGGACGAAATATAACGGAGCGAAAAGTGCCAGCGCCGAAGGTCCCGCGATGTAGTTGTGCAGCATCAGCGCCTGCCCTAGTCCCCACAGCCAGATCGCCGCATACATTGGATGGCGGATATATCGATACACGCCATTCGTTACCAAACGATGTGACTCCATCAATTCAAGGGACTCAGACCAATTCCGGCCGAGGTCCACATGAGTCCGCCACAGCAGCAACAGCCCAGTGGCGAAGACGACGGTCCCCGTAGCAGTAATCCATGTCGGCTGCCAATAGTTGGCGAAGACAAGCGTCCTCGTCGAGAGATGGGCAACCGGGATCGCGAGCATGCCCAAAAACGCGAGGAGCAACACCAGCAGTTCGAGGCCGTCGCGATGGCTTTCGGCAACCCTTGCATGATGACGTAGTCGCTCCCGCAGGCGCAGAGCGAAAGCCGTCAACAGGCCGATGGCGAACAGGCCTTCGAAGGCGTCTAGTGCCCGCATCTCAAATCCTGACTCGTTGCCCGTCTAACGTCCCGCGGCGTACCCGTGTCTGGGCGTTCAGGCCAGGCGGTCAGATCGATCAGAGAACACAAGCCTCTAGCCGTGAAGCCGCAATCACCTTCCGACCACGACGACACCGCGACGTCCAACCGAGCCCGAAACCGTGTCAGTTG
>JALDXK010000271.1:0-7717 GCA_032155105.1 Acidobacteriota bacterium | reverse complement strand
GATGGAGTTGGTCGAGGGACCGACGCTGGCCGAACGCATCGCCGGCCATCCCATTCCGGTCGACGAAGCCCTTGCCATCGCGAAGCAGATTGCAGAGGCCGTGGAAGCCGCTCACGAGCAGGGCATCATTCATCGCGATCTGAAGCCAGCAAACATCAAGGTCAGACCGGACGGGACCGTCAAAGTGCTCGACTTCGGTCTCGCCAAAGCACTCGAACCAAGCGGGGTGACTGGCGCCAACGTGTCGGATTCGCCCACGCTGTCGATGCAGGCAACTGCCGCCGGCGTGATCCTCGGAACCGTGGCCTACATGGCGCCGGAGCAGGCTCGCGGGAAACCGGCAGACAGACGTGCAGACATCTGGGCGTTCGGCTGCGTGTTGTACGAGCTGCTGACGGGACAGCGTGCGTTTTCGGGGGACGACGTGACCGACACGATCGTGGCCATCGTGAGCAAGGAGCCGGACTGGAATGCGCTCACGGGCGCCGCAATGTACATGCGGCCGCTGCTCATGCGATGTCTGAAGAAGGATCGCCGGCAGCGCCTGCAGGCGATCGGCGATGCGCGTATCCAGATGGAGGAGCTGCTCAACCGAAGCGCAGGCGAAGTCGTCGGAACCCAGGCACAGGCGACGTCGGCATCTCGTCGAGTCCCACTGGGTACGATCGGAGCGCTGACCGTAATCGCGATTGCAGCGCTTGCAACGTGGGCGCTGACCAGGCCGCTGCCGACAGTTGGCCAGACGCCGTCGCGCTTCGAGATTGTCCCTCCAGCCAACCAAGCGCTATCGCCCGTGTCCGACCGCGATGTCGCGGTTTCCCCAGACGGCCGGTACATCGCCTATCGCGGCGGTGCAGGCGGGGCGCAGTTGATCGTGCGCGCGCTGGATCGACTCGATGCTCAACCGCTGCCCAGCGCAAGAAACCCACGGCAACCGTTCTTTTCACCCGATAGCCAGTGGATCGCATTCTTCGAGGGCCAAACCCTCAAGAAGGTATCGATCGCCGGAGGCGCTGCGATCACTGTTTGCCAGAGTCCGGCCGTAGCGCGTGGTGCAAGTTGGGGCGACGACAACCGCATCGTGTTTTCAACCACCGACACGACCATCGGATTGTTGCAAGTCTCGGCGAGCGGCGGTGAGCCTGTCGTGTTGACCAGGCCGGACCGTGCAAAGGGCGAAACGAATCATTGGTACCCTTCGGTACTACCGGGAGGCCGCGGCGTCTTGTTCACGCAGACAGCACGAAATGCGGCAACGTCGGCGCGCCTGGCTGTCCTCGATCTCAAGACCGGGCAACATAAGCTGCTGACACGCGGCAGCCAGGCCCAGTACCTCGACAGCGGGCATTTGCTGTACGTGGCAGACGGCACGCTGCATGCCGAAAGGTTCGATCTGCAGAGTCTTGAATTGCGAGGCGATCCGGTGCCGGCCGTGGACAAAGTCTGGACTGGCGGGGGCGGCGCCGCCAATTACGGCATTTCGCGCACCGGCACACTCGTCTACGTCCCGCACGCCGCGCCGAGTCAACGCTCGCTCGTGTGGGTCGACCGTAGCGGCAAGGAAACGCCGATCGCTTTACCGCAGCGGGATTACGACGAACCCCGCCTGTCGCCGGACTCGACGCGTGTCGCGTTGGCCATTCGCGATCAGGACTACGACATTCACATTCTGGATCTCGGCAGCGGCGGCCTCCGACGGTTGACGTTCGACCCGAGCATCGATGCAACTCCGGTGTGGACGCCGGACAGCCGCCAGATCGTATTCGGATCACAGCGCGGGGGCACCAACGTCTCCAACGTCTTCATCCAGGCGGCGGACGGGACGGGTACTGCGGAGCGCGTGTCGACGGGCCAGGATTGGCAGACGCCAAGCTTTGTGACGCCGGACGGCTCCGCTGTGATCGGATTCGAAAACCCACCTCAGACACGCGGTGACATCGTCCGATTCCCGCTGAGCCATGCGACAGCGTCTCGCGCCGCAGTGGGTCACGGCCCGGTGCCCGTGGAAGGTCTGATCCGGTCGTCCGCCTACGAGAGTAATGGCGAACTGTCCCCCAATGGGCGCTACATCACGTACCTGTCCGATGAGTCTGGGCAAAATGAGATCTACGTTCGGCCATTCCCGCACGTCGATGAGGGTCGCTGGCAAGTTTCGCTGAGCGGCGGAACGGCCCCGGTCTGGGCGCGGGACGGACGCGAGCTCTTCTACCTCGATCAGGCGGACAGGCTGACGGCCATACCGGTGCAGACATCCGGGACCACCTTCACGTTCGGTAATCCGACCAGGTTGCACGACGTCGCATACGGCAAGACCGTCGCGGTTTCACGAGCGTACGACGTGGCAGCGGACGGCCGCCGCTTCTTGATGATCAAAGAGAACGCGACGGAGGTGTACCGCATGATCGTCGTCGTCAACTGGTTCGATGAGCTGAAAGCCAAGGTGTCATCACGATGACAAGAGTCTGGGCAGGCGTCATGGCGTCGGCGGTGGCTGGAGGTTTGGTATCTGCACAGCAGTTTCCACCAGGCTATGTCGATCCGGCGCCGCTGCTTGCCGCCGCATCGAAAGAGATCGGCGAAGCCAACCTGCGCTGCATTACGTTCTCCGGCACCGGCTACAACGGCGCAGTCGGGCAAACCGCCGAGTACAACCCCAACATCGACTGGCCGCGAATCGACGCGCTCTCGAATTACACGCGCACGATCGACTGGGAAACCGGCACCAGCAAGGAGACGTTCGATCGCAAGCCGGGGCTCGCGCCGGCGTCGTGGAAGTACGGCCTTGGCTGGCGCGGCGGCACGCCGATTCAGAAGCATGCGCGGCAGACCCATATCGTCAACGGCGCGTTCGCGTGGCATATCGATGGTGAAGGCGGCCAGCCGGCGGCCGCATCACCCGAAGACGCCGAGCGGTATCAGCTCGACCTGTGGCTCAATCCTCCCGGGTTCCTGAAGGCGGCGCGACTGCCCGGCGCCAACCCGAAGGCAATATGGCGCTGGGAACAGATCGAAATGGGCCGCGACGGCAACGTCGTCGCGCCGGAGAAAATGCACGTCGTCTCGATCACCATGCTCGGCACGTATCGGGTCGAGGCGACGATCAATCCGCAGAACCAGATTCAGCGCATCAAGACGACGGTCAGCGAACCGGCCGTGGGTGATTTCAATATCGAGCAGGAGTCGACCGAGCAGATGTCGTTCGGCAACGTGAAGTGGCCGATCGTATGGCACTCACACCAGGGCTGGGACGACAACTACCAGTTCGACAACGCGAGCACCGGCCACAACGCCTACGGCGGCAAGTTTCCGAACGTGCAGCCGAACGTGTGCGACGACCCGGTGCCGGTTCCGGAGTCGGTACGCAATACACCTGCGCCGCGGGTGACCGTGACCGTCGACAAGATGGCGGCCGGTGTCTACCGGTTCGGCGGCTCTACGCACAACAGCTACCTGGTCGAATTCAGGGACTTCGTCGCCGTCTTCGAAGCGCCAATCGACGAGGCGCGCAGCCTCGCCGTGATCGAGGCAGCCGTCAAGCTCGCGCCGGGCAAGCCAATCCGCTGGCTGATCACCTCGCACCCGCATTTCGATCACATCGGCGGACTGCGCACCTACCTGCACATCGGCTCGACGATCGTCGCGCACCGGAAGGCGATCGACTTCCTGAATCGCGACGTGCTGAACTACCGCTCGCGCACCATCAATCCCGACATCGTGGCGCTGTGGCCGCCGACCGAGCTGTCCGAGGGCTACAACTTCGAGGCGATCAACGAGAACTACGTCATCACCGACAACAGCCGCATCCTGCGCGTGTATTACGTGCAGCCGCTCGGGCACGCCAACGGCATGTTGATGGCGTACCTGCCCGCGGAGCGCATCGCGTTCGAGGCGGACCTGTTCGATACCCACGAGCCGCCGCCGGCGGCGCCGACGCCGGCGATGCGCAGCTTCTTCAACCAGGTGCGGCGCATGAAGCTCGACGTGACCACCATCGCGCCGGTGCATGGCGCGCCGGTACCGTGGAGCACGTTCGTCAACGCGATGGGAGCCGCCGCGCGCTAGCGGCGTCTTCGCGGGCTCAGGATTTCTTTTTCAGGATCGAGACGATGCTGCGGGTTCTCGGGCGGTGGGACACGAGCACCGATTCGATGTGCTCGGTGAGGTACGTCATCTCGGAGTCGAGCATGTACTGGCTGCGGATCGCCGGCGACGCCGACCGGACGTAGTTCTCCAGCATTTGCAACGTCGAGTTGCGCCCGTCGCGCGCCACGCCGTAGCCCTTCCACAACGCGGGCAGCGAGGTGTGCACGTCCTCGATGATGTAGTACCCGCCTGGCCGCACGTGACGGAACAGGAAGCCGAGGCTAACCTGCTGCTGCTCCATCGTGTGCCCGCCATCGTCGATCAGCACGTCGATGTCGCTGCCGGAGGTGGCCACTGCGGCCTGCAGTTGATCGCGGTTGGCCTGATCGGCGATGAGCGTCGTGACACGCGCGTTGTTGAACGAAGACTTGTCGAAGATGTCCACCGCGAAAATTCGGGCCTTGGGAAAATAGGCCTGCCACATCGCGAGGGAACCGCCATCAGCGACACCGATCTCGAAGATCGTGATCGGATCGTCCTGCCACTGGAGCAGGAGGCGTTCGTAGAGCTCGGTGTAGTTGTGCTGGCCCGGACCTTTGTCCGTGGCGCGGGCCGCGGCGGACAGCAGGCCGAGCTGTGGCACCGCCGGTGCGGGTGGGGTCGTGTTCTGTGGCAAGGAAGACGGCGGCGTGGCGGCACAGGCCATGGCCAGCGCTAACGCGGCTGCGAGCGGAATCATTTTCATGGTGAGTCGTCGAGCACCCGCGCGATCGCGTCGGGATACAGCTGATGCTCCACGGCGAGAATTCGCGCTTCGAGCGTGGCCGCGGTATCGCCAGGCATGACCGGCACTTCGCGTTGCAGGACGATCGGGCCGGCGTCGAGGTTGTCGTTCACGACATGAACAGTGGCGCCGCTCACGCGCGCGCCGTCGTCCAGCGCCTGCTGCTGCGGGTGGAGGCCGGCGTATTTCGGCAGCAGCGACGGGTGAATGTTGAGGATGCGATTCGGGTAGGCGTCGATGAACACCGGGCTGAGCAGGCGCATGAACCCGGCAAGGCACACCAGCGAGACGCCGCGGGTGCGCAGCTCGGTCACCAGCGCGCGATCGTAGTCCTCGCGTGTGGCGTAGGCCCTGTGGCTCATCACCAGCGTCTCGATGCCCGCCTGACGCGCGTGCTCGAGGCCCGGCGCCTGGGCGCGGTTCGAGATCACGATCGCAATCGACGCATCGAGCCGGCCGGCCGCAATCGCGTCGATGATGGCTTGCAGGTTCGATCCCCGGCCGGAGATCAGCACTCCGATCGTCCGGTTCACAGCACCTCGGCAATGCCATTGGCCGATCGCAACGACACGGCGACGAAGGTCAGGGTGCCGTTGGTGCAGCCGCCGGTGGGCAGTGTCGGTGCGCCGATCACGAACAGGTTCTCGTGATCGTGCGTGCGGCCGTAGCTGTCGCAAACGCTGGTGTCGGGATTGGTCCCCATGCGGCAGCCGCCGGCGGGATGATCCCAGTAGGTGGAATTCACCGGCGGGCTGACCAGGCGGCCGTTGCTGGCCCGGGCCATGCGCTCGAAGACCGCGGTGCAGTGCGCGACGGTCGCACCCTCACGAGCCACCGACGCGGCATCGAGCTGGCGATCGATCTTCGGCATCGAATCGCCGTAACGGTTCTTCGACGTCGGATCGAGCGTCAGCCGGCTGTCGGCTGAAGGATGTGAGTCGTAGTAGGCGCGCAACCGCACCGAGCTGCCCGCGAGCGCGCGCGATCTCCATTCGTCGAGCAACTCGTCGCCCAGCAACAACCGGCCCGCAGCGTTGCGCAAGCGCGGTTCCTTGCCGGCCGAGCTTTCCCACACGCGCGTATCGTGGCGCACGAACGGCTGGTCGGGCGCGCAGCGGAAGTATTCGCGCGAGATCAGGCTGTGCGTCATGTTCTGCCCGGGGAAGGTCCGATCGTCGATCGTCGCCTGCGCGGAAATGAACTTGTGGCCGTTCATGTAGCGGCCGACGGTCCCAGAACGATTCGCGAGTCCGTTCGGGAACCGCGCATTCGCCGAGAGTAGCAACAGGTGCGGACTCCAGCACTGGCCGGAGGCGAGCACGAACGTGCGGGCGCGGTACTCCGTCAGCTCGTTGGGCCGATCCTGGTGATACCCCTGCGCCGCGGCGATGGTGTCGCGGCCGTCGTTGAGCACCAGCCTGCGGACCAGCATGCGATCGTGCAGCGTGACCTTCCCGGCCACGATGAGTTGCTGGTAGGTGTAATCGGGCGAATAACGCGCCCCGGTTGGGCACACGTCGCCGCAGGTGTCGTAGAGGCCGCACGCGCCGCGGCCGCCGTACGGTTTGTCGATGTTGCGTGACAGCGGCAACGGCGAAAACTTCAGCCCGCTTTGCTCCGCCCATTTTCGCAACACCTGCAGGTTGTAGGAGAGCGGCATCGCCGGCTGTGGATATGGCGCCGAGCGGCGATCTTCCGGATAGGGGCTCGCATCGCCGGCAACGTTCAGGCGGCGCTCGGCTTCGACGTAATACCGCTCGAGCTCGTCCCATGCGATCGGCCAGTCGTCGGCGAGGCCGTAGGTCGACTTGAGGCGCAGGTCTTCGGCCGAGAACCGGTTGCAGGCTCCGCCCCAATGCAGCGCTTGCCCGCCCACTGCCATCGTCATCGAGATCATGCCCTTGGCCTGCTGATCCTCGATGTAGTCGCCGTGCCACGGGTGCTCACCGTACTCGAGCGCGCGGCGATGGTAGGTGCTGCGGTTCTCGCGATCGAAGATCGACCGGCCAGCTTCGACCACGGTGATGCGGAGGCCCGGCTTCAGTTCGGCCAGGCGCTCGATCAGCATCGCGGCGGTGATGCCGCCGCCGATCACGCAGACGTCGCATTCATGCGTCGGCATGGCTAGCATCTCTTGGCCCCCGCTCCGCGGGGGCGTAGACATCTTGAAGGAATCGCAAGCTGATTCTCATGGAGTCCTCCTTCAAGATGTCTAGGGGCGCAGCGGCTGCGGCCGCACGGTCGTCATGCGGATGGCGCGATAGGTATTGCGGCCGATGCGCGCGTTGTAACAGAGATCGTTGGCGGCGCTGCTGCGGAAGTAGTGCGCCATCAGGTCGGCGACCACGTGCTTGCCGTCGGGCCGCCCCGGCAGGTTGCGAACGTCCGCTGCCGTGAAGGCGGCGTCGAGCAGCGCGCGGCGATCATCAAGGGGCAGCGCGCCGAATCGTCCGCCGCGCACCTTCGCGGCAGCCTGCAGCGAGGCAATCTGCTGCGCATATCCGGGAGCGGGCGTGGGACCTGACTTCACCAGCCGCGGCTCGCCGTAGCCGTGCGATAGCGGCACGCCTTCCTTGTAGTCGCGAATCCAGCGGAGGAAATTGTCGACGGCCTCGTCCTGTCCCTTGCCTCCGATCGCCGACGGCAGCACGGTTGCGGCCACGTCGCGCAGCACCAGTATCTGGTCGGCGGCAAGGTCTTGCGCTTCGAGCGGCACACGCAGCAACGGCAACGCCGCAGCCGCAGACGCGAGCGTGTGAATCGCCTGTCGTCGTTTCATGATGCGCCCCGCGAGACTCTACACGTACTCAACCTCGCCGGCGCCGCTCACCACGTCGCTTTTTCGCCCGC
>JALDXK010000270.1:0-7754 GCA_032155105.1 Acidobacteriota bacterium | reverse complement strand
CACCAGCACCGTCTCCGCGGCTTCCAGGCGCGCCCGGGCACACAGCATGTGCCAGGCCGTGAGGAACGTCAGCGGGAATGCCGCGGCCTCCACGAAGCCAATCGCGTCGGGCAGCGGGATGACGTTTGGCACCGGCACCCGCACGAGCTCGGCGTAGCCGCCGTCGCTCTGGTAGCCGAGCACGTCGTAGCGCGGACATTCGTTGTCGCGGCCGTCGAGGCACGCCGGGCATCGCCCGCACGAGAGGCCCGGCTGCAGCATCACGCGCCGGCCAGGCGCGAGCTCGCCATTGGGCGTGCTGATCACTTCACCCGCGACGTCGGCGCCGGAGATATGGGGAAACGGAATCTGGACGCGTTCCATGCCGCGTCGCTGCCACAGGTCGAGGTGATTCAGCGCGCATGCGCGCACGCGGACCAGGGCTTCGCCCGGGCCGGGGGTAGGATCGGCGGCGTCTTCGTACCGAAGTACGTCAGGTCCGCCGTGCGCGTGAAACCGAACGGCTTTCATGAAAATGACCAGCGGACCGGGCCAACGGCTTGCCGCGCCGTAGCCTATCGGCGAAGGCGGGTCAGGTCTCGATCGTCAAGACCTGATGCTCGCCAAGACCCAGTCCTGAGAGTGATCCTGAAATCTTATCCAAATCACCGACAATCACCGTCGTCATTTTCGCGGGATCGAGATATCGCCGTGCAGCCGTGTACACATCGTCTGCACCGACTTGCGACAGTCGCGGCACGAACTCTTCGAAATACGAATCCGGCAGGCCGTGCAGGGCCAGTTGTGCGACGGACCGTGCAACTTGTCCCGCGGTTTCGAACCCGCGCGGATAGCCCTTACTCAGCGAGGCAAAGGCGACCGCGACTTCATCCGCCGTGACCGGCCTGCTGTTGGCGATGTCGCGGATCTCCCGCCACGCTTCGGTGATGGCCGGCGCGGTGACGTCGGTGCCGACGCTGGTCTGCATCACGAACGGACCGATGCCGCGCCGCAGGTTGAATCCGGTACGGACGCCGTAGGTGAAGCCTTTCTGCTCGCGCAGGTTCAGGTTCAACCGGCTGACGAAATCGCCGCCAAGGATCGTGTTCAACACCAGCAGCACGTGATAGTCGGGCGTTGATCGCGCCGCGCAGGCGTGACCGATCCGCAGCTCGGACTGCGCCGCGCCCGGCCGCGACACCACGGCAAGCCGCACGTCCGGCGTCGCCGGCGGCGGCGCCATGGCCGCCTGTCGATCGATCGCCATCGTGCTGGTCGCCGCGCGCCAGCCGTCGAACACCGCGCCCGCCGCGTCGAGCAGCTCGTGCTCCGGGCGATCGCCGACCACGATTAGCGTGGCGCCCGCGGGCGAGAACATCGCGGCGTGCAGCGCCCGCGTCGAGTCGACCGTCATCGCGTTCAGCGATGCCTCGGTACCCAGCGACAGGTGCCCGTAGGGGTGTGCGCCGTAGAGCACGCGTGCGAAGGCACGGTCGGCCATTGCGCCGGCATGGTCCTTCATCTGGCGCAGCCGCTCGAGCCGCAGGTTGCGGATGCGGTTGAAGTCGTCGTTGGCCAGGTTGGGCGCGGTGACGATCTCGTGCACCAGCGAGAGGCCGGTGTCGAGAAAGCGATCGAGCGTGGTCATGCCCACCACGACCGCATCGACGCCGACATCGAGGTCGAGGTCGCCGCCGATGCGCGCAACGCGATCGGCGATGTCGAGCGCCGACTGGCCGCGGCTGCCTTCATCGAGCAGCCCTGCGGTCATCGACACGAGGCCATGCGCGTCTGCCGGGTCCACCGACGATCCCCCCGGCACCAGCAGCACGACCGCCGCGACGGGGACCGCCCGGTGCGTCACCGCGCGCAGCTCCAGGCCGTTGGCGAGCGTTCGCCGGATGATGCGCGGGAAGTGGAAGGGGCGATCTGCGCCGGGAACCGGCAGACGGCTGCGATCGACAGTCGTCATGAGACGCGGACCTCGACGGCGCCCGGCAGCGCGAGGTCGCGCCGGCCCCTCGGCACCACGCTCAACGACACCGACGGCGCCTTCACCAGCCAGTTCGAGACCGCCGCTGCCACGCCGTGGCTCGTGACGTTCACGTAGCGGCGGCGATCCCGATCGAAGTAGCCGGGATCGTCGATATAGGTGTTGTAGGCGTTGAGTTGATCGGACTTGCCGCCGAAGCCGCCAATGGTCTGCAAGCGATAGATGAATTGCGCTTCCGTTTGCGCGAGTGCGCGCTCGAGCTCGATGGCGGTCACGCCTTCCGTGGCCACCTGCTGCACGGCAGCGCGCACGGCCGATTCGAGCTCGGCGAGCGAGATGCCTGCCGCCGCGGTGCAGGCCAGCTGGAACACGCCGCTCAGCTCGCGGGAGTGTTGATACGCCGACACGTCGGTCGCGACGCGCCGATCGTAGACGAGCGTCTTGTAGAGACGCGAGGTCTTGCCATGCGCGAGCACGTCGGAGGCGACGTCAAGCTCGGCATCCTCGGCGGCGAACATCGCCGGCGAGTGCCAGGCCACGTAGACGCGCGGCAGCTCGACGCGATCGTCCATCACCAGGTTGACGCTCTCGGTCAGCGACGTGGCGGCGCGCACCGGCGCCACGGCCGGACCCGCGGGCAGGCCGCCAAAGTACTTCTCGGCCAGCTCGAACGCCCGCTCCGTGTCGACGTCACCCGCGAGCGACAGCGAGGCGTTCGCCGGATGGTAGTACGCCCGGAAGAAGTCGCGCACCTGGTCGATCGACGCGGCGCGGACATCGTCCGCCGATCCGATCGTCGGCCAGTGATACGGATGGTCCGTTGCAAACAGCGCCGACGCCAGCGCGATGCCGGCCAGGCCGTACGGCCGGTTCTCGTAGTTCTGGCGCCGTTCGTTGAGCACCACCTCGCGCTGGTTCTCGAACTTGCGATCGGTGAGCGCCGGCAGGAGGTAGCCCATGCGATCGGATTCCATCCACAACGCCAGGTCGAGCGCCCCGGTCGGCACCACTTCCCAGTAATTGGTGCGATCGGCGTTCGTCGATCCGTTCAGCAGGCCGCCGGCGCGTTGCAACGGCGGAAAGTAGCCGTGATCGTGATGCTCCGAGCCTTCGAACATCAGGTGTTCGAACAGGTGCGCGAAGCCGGTGCTGCCCGGCTGCTCGTTCTTGGAGCCGACGTGATACCAGACGTTGACGGCAACCATCGGCAGTTGATGGTCTTCGTGGACGATGACGTCCAGCCCGTTCGAGAGGGTGCGTTTGCTGTAGGGGATTTGCATCAGGGGCGGTCGTCGTCCAATTCTATCTTCGTCTCGAGACAGGACCGGCGTTGTTCAGTCGGTCGCGCCGGAGCGCGGCGCGCGTAGGCGGAACATCGCGAGTGCGCCGAGCAACGGGCCGGGCACCAGCAGCAGTGATGCCCACTGCCAGCTCGTCGCTGCGGCCAGGCGCGGCAGCGCTTCGATCGTCACCATCGTCAGGAGAAAACCCACGCAGGTCTGCAACGTCAGCGCGGTGCCGACGTGGTCGCGCGGCGCATGCTCGCTCACCAGCGCGGAGAACTGTGCCGAGTCGGCGACCACGGCAACACCCCACACCATGATGAGCGCGTAGAGCCACACCGGCGATCCACCGAACACCACCAGCGTCGACGCCGCGCATGCCGCGCTCGCGAGCATCGACCACATGGCGACGCGCGCCTTGCCGATGCGATCGGCAATGTAGCCGGCAACGACGCAGCCCAGTGCCCCGCTGCCGATGGCGAGGAACGCGGCGATCGAACCGGCCGTGGCGGCGTCGGCCATCCCAGAGGCGGCGAAGCTCGCGGCCGCAAACACCGCGACCCACGTCCACATCGCGTACAGCTCCCACATGTGGCCCAGATACCCGAGCGTGGCGAGCCGCGCCCCGCGGCTCGACAGCACCTTGCGAATCGCGTGCGGATCGAACGGCGCGGTGGCCGCCACATGGGGACCGTCGCGAACGGTCATGAGCACGAGCGTGCCGCCGATCACCGCGAGCGCCGACACGAGGAGCATCGGCTGCCGCCATTCCTCGTCGAAGACCGCCGTCAGCAGGTGCGGAAAGGCTTTGCCGAGCGTGAGCGCACCGATGAGGAAGCCCAGGGCCAGGCCGCGCCCCTCACGGAACCATCCGGCGGCGATCTTCATGCCCGGCGGATAGACGAGGGCGAGCGAGGCGCCGGTGAGAAATCGCAGCCCGATCACCGCCTCACCGCCTGGCGCGATCAACACCGCGGCATTGGCAGTGGCGCCTGCGATCGAGCCGAGGAACATCAACCGTCGCGCATTCAGCACGTCGGCAAGATTGGTCAGCGCGCTGAACAACGTGCCGAACACGAAGCCCGCCTGCACGGCCATCGTCAACCACGCGGCGCGGTTCGGGGCGATGTTGAAGTCGGTGATGAGGCGTGGCGTGACGGCGGTGGCTGAAAACCACAGCGTCATGCCGAGGAATTGCGCGAGGCACACGACCGCAAGCATCCTCCAGGCGGAAGCGCTGGTCGTCGCACTCACTACTTGACCTGGATGAGCGGAATCTTTCCCTTGTTGGCGACGGCAGCTTTGTGCGCCGCCACTTCGAGTTGCCGCATCACCTGTTCGGCCAGGTCCATGAACGCGCGCGTGCCAGTCGACTCCGGTTCGGCGATCACGAGGGGAATGCCGCGGTCGCTGCCCACGCGAATGGGTTCGTAGAGCGGAAGGCGACCCAGGAACGGCACGTTCAACTGCGCGGCCATCTCCTCGCCGCCGCCATAACCGAAGATGCGCGCTTCATGGTGGCAGTTGGTGCACTCATAGAAACTCATGTTCTCGACGAGGCCGAGCGGCGGGATGTTGAGCTTCTGATACATGCGCACCGCGCGCCGGCTGTCGGCGAGCGACACCTGCTGCGGCGTGGTGACCACCACCGCGCCGGCGGCCGGCACCGTCTGGCTCAGCGATAACGCCACGTCGCCTGTGCCAGGAGGCATGTCCACGACGAGGTAATCGCGATCGGTCCACGCCACTTCCCTGCAAAACTGCTGGATGGCGCTATGCAGCATCGGACCGCGCCAAATCACCGGGGCCTCGTCCTGGGTGAGGAATCCCATCGAGACGACCTGGATGCCGTACTTCTCTGCCGGTCGGATGCGTTTGCCGTCGGTCTCGAGTTGCGCCTGCAGGCCAAGCATGATCGGCACGTTCGGACCGTAGATGTCGCCGTCGAGCACGCCGACCCGCGCGCCGCTCTTCGAAAGTGCAATGGCGAGATTCACTGCCACCGTGGTCTTGCCGACGCCGCCCTTGCCCGCACCAACCGCGATCACGTTCTTCACGCCGGGCAGCGGCGGCTTGCCATGTTCGGGAGCGGAGACGGACCGGACCACGAACGTCGATCGCACATCGACGCCGCCAACGCCGGGCAGCGCCGCCACGACCTCGCGCGCGCGCGCCGCCAGGGTGTCGCGCTTGGACGGCGACGGGTTCGACGATTCGATCGTGAAGGCGACTCGATCGCCGGTCACGTTGACATCCTTGACGAATTTCAGCGTCACCACATCGGCGTGCAAGTCCGGATCCGTGACGGCCTTCAGCGCGTCCAGCACCCCTTCAGGTGTCATAAGAAATTCAGCTTACCACGCGCGTGAAATTGGTAAACTCCAGCGACCCCTCTGTTCAAGGAGAACCCTCTGATGTCCGACGCGACGCCCGGAAGTGCGCCTTCGAGCAATCGCAACGTCATGATCGTGTTGTCGTACCTGTGGCTGCTGGCATTGGTGCCGCTGCTCACCGAGAAGGACGACAAAGAAGTGCAGTGGCATGCCAAGCACGGCCTCGTGCTGATGGTCGCCGAGATGATCCTCTGGATCCTGATTAGCGTGGTGCTGACGCCGATGGGCGTGTTTGGCTGCGTGGGATTGCTGTTCACGCCGCTGCTCGCGCTCGGCCAGCTCGTCCTGCACGTGATGGCGATCCTCAAGGGCATCAACGGCAAGCGGTTGATCGTTCCCGGCTTGAGCGAGTTCGCCGACAAGCTGTAAGCCGATCGCGCGAGCGATGAAGACACGCCTATGGGCTGCGATCGCGATCATCCTGATCGCGATCGCGCTCGACCTTCGGAGGCCGCCGGCGGATCAACTGGCGACCCGTGCGGCGATCGGCGCGATCCACGCGTATCAGGCGACGCTCTCACCTCTCTACGCGCGCATGGGCGCGCAGTGCCGCTTCATTCCGACCTGCAGTCATTACGGCGAAGCGGTGATTGGGCGGTTCGGCGTCCTGCGCGGAGGGTGGATGGCGGCCAAGCGCATCTTCAAGTGCGGTCCGTGGACGCCGACAGGCACCAGCGATCCGCCGCCCGCCTGACAATCATCCCTCGAACAGCGATCGTCCCTCGTCTTTCAGCAACACCCAGCACGCATACGCGCCGAGTGCGGTCCCGAACGGGAACAGGATTATGTTCCCGACCGCGAGTCCCAGCGACATCAATCGCGCCGATGGCCGAAAGCGGCGGAGCGTGCGCCCAACGAACACGTGCAGCACGCCCCAGACGAGCGCGATGATCGCGATCACGGCGATCGTCACCGCGGTCAGGCGCGCCGCCATTTCCGATCCGAAGCGCACCGGGCCTGACGTTTCCGCAATCGCCGCGGCGCCGGCGGCCAGCGCAAAGCCGGCGATCGCCACCAGCACGAAGATCGCGCCCCACACCAGATAGAGAGTTGAGAGGAAGTCGACGTGCCGCTTCACGGTCCTCCAACCGACCTGGAGGGCCGGTCAGGAAAGCAGGACGCGCACGTCCACGCGGGTGCGCGGTCCGCGCGGCAGCGTCACGCTGAAGCTGAAGCGGTCGCCGTGCTCGACGCCCGCAGGCACCGCCACGGTGAGGCGCTGCGACTGCAGTTCCTGGCCGCGGCCGTCGCACGGCTCGCAGGGTTCGCTCCACACCTCGCCGCGGCCACCGCAGCGCGGGCACGTGCGCGGCACGTCCACGTCGAGCGGCACCATCACGCCGGCGCCGGCCTGGTTCGCGGAAATCGTGATCTCGGCCTGGGTGGTGGCCGCCGGACCGTCGGGTTCGACATGATCGCGGCGAAAGAACTCGATCGCCGCGCGCGACGATGGAAAGTCGATCGCGACTTCGTCGGCGAGCGAGCGCCGATACGCGCGCTCGTGTGGCACGAGTGTCTCGAGCGCTACACGCGATGCGTCGGATCGACGGGGACGGAACACCTTGGAGCCACGATAGAAGCCGTCACCGAGGTTGTCAAGAACAACGCGCGCGACTAGGATGCGCACATGGGGAAAGAATGCCCGATGTGCGGCGAGTTCATGCGGCTCGTAGTGCGTGAAATCGTGTCACAGGTGCCCGGGACTTCACAGGTCGTGAAGACGCAGGCCAAGGAATGGACCTGTCCGGAGTGTGATTACTTCGAAGAAGACGACAGCAGCGGCGGCGAATCTTAGCGCGCGCCGAGCGTGAGCAGCACCTCTTTGCGGATGGCTTCCTCCGCATCTTCGAAGTTGAGTGCTGTCTCGCATTCATCACACAGCACTTCGATGACGCCGGGCTTGCTCTCTTCCGACACTTCGACACGGGTGTCGTCGAGCTGCACGACGTGCATCTGCAGCGTTTTTACCAGAAAGTTGCGGGCGTTCCCGCAGTTTGGACAGGTCAATGCCACTCGGTGGGACTCCTAAACTGTCGAAATTGTATGAGATGCCGAAGGGCAGGCGCAATGTAAATCGGGCCGAGCTAGCCAGATACGGCCTTCTCC
>JALDXK010000269.1:0-7759 GCA_032155105.1 Acidobacteriota bacterium | reverse complement strand
GTTCGTCGCCGCAAGGCAAGGGTTCGTCGCCGCAAGGCAAGGGTTCGTCGCCGCAAGGCAAGGGTTCGTCGCCGCAGGGCAAAGAGGTGCAAGGCAAAGAGGTCCGTGTCACGGTCACCAACCACGCCAGCGGGGCGGCGAACGCCGACGTCGCGCTGCAACTGCCGCCAGGTTGGCGCGCCACGCCGGCCACGCAGCCGGTGACGTTCACCCGGGAAGACGAGTCGATGACGGTGCGCTTCACGCTGCAGCCGCCGTCGGCGTCTGTGCTCGCCGCCGCTGCGCAGAAACCAGGAGGCAACCAGTTCGCGGTGAAGGCCGTTGTCAGCGCCGCGGGCAAGACCTACGCGCAGGGCTACCAGGTGATCGAGTACCCGCACACCACGCGGCGCCACGTGCTGACCGATCCGCAGGTGGCGGTGAAGGCCCTCGACGTGCGGGTGAAGCCGAACCTGTCGGTCGGCTACGTGATGGGAGTCGGCGATGAAGTGCCGGCCGCGCTCGAACAGCTCGGCGTGAAGTTGTCGATGATCTCGAGCGACGAGCTGGCGTGGGGCGATCTCAGCGGCTACGACGTGATCATGACCGGGGTGCGCGCGTACGAGCGGCGCGCGGACCTGCGCGCCTACAACCAGCGCCTGCTCGATTTCGCGCGCGCGGGCGGCACGGTGATCGTGCAGTACAACAAGTTCGAGTTCAACGAAGCGCAGTACGGCCCGTACGCCGCGAAGGTTGGCCGCGAGCGCGTCACCGACGAGAGCGCGGAGCTGAAACTGCTCGCGCCGTCACATCCGGTGTTCAACGAACCGAACCAGATCGGCCGCGCCGACTGGACCGGCTGGGTGCAGGAGCGCGGCCTGTATTTCCTCGACGAGAAGGGACGCGATCCGCAGTACACGGACCTGATCGAGTTCACTGATCCATTCCCCTACAACCAGGGTGTCAAGCGCGGCGCCCTGGTCGAGGCAAAGGTCGGGCAGGGCCGCTGGATTTACGTGGGGCTTGGCTTGTGGCGCCAACTGCCCGCGGGCACGGATGGCGCCTTCCGCCTGATGGCGAACCTGCTGAGCCTGCCGTAACGCGTTGAGCCTTCACGGCCTGAGGGCGCCAAGACGGCTCGAGCCCCGAGCCGCCTGCACGTTTAGATCTCACCCGCAACCCGTCAGAACGGTCTAAACTGACGGGTCTGCCGGCGACCCTCCCCCAACCCGGCCGGAATGGATTTGTATGCTCGAACACATCCTTCGGCGCTTGGGCTTCGGCGCGAGCCCGGCGGAGCTCGCGGCGTGGGCGGGAATGTCAGTCGATGCCGTCATCGATCGACTGCTCAACTACGAGACGCAGTCGACCGATCACGACTCGAAGATCGGCCTCCCTGAATACGTCGGCATCACCACTCAATCAGGCCGGCCATTTTCCGCGAACACGCTGATCAACGATGCGCGGCAGCGGTGGCTGTTCCGCATGGTCCATTCCGCGCGCCCGCTCGAAGAGAAGATGGCGCTGTTCTGGCACAACCACTTCGCAACTGCGTACAGCAAGCTCGCCGGCAACGTGGGGCAGGAGCGCGCGACGCGGATGATGGACAACGATCCGAACAGCCTGCCGGGCAGCCAGCCCGGACAGATCCAGACGCTGCGACAAAATGCCACCGGCAGCTTCCCGGGCATGCTGCTGGCGATGGCGAAGGATCCCGCGATGATTTACTGGCTCGACAGCCAGTTGAACACGCGGACGCGGCCACAGGAGAACTTCGGCCGCGAGATCATGGAACTGTTCAGCCTCGGCGTCGGCAATTACACGGAAGCTGACGTCTACGCCGCGGCGCGCGTGTTCACCGGGTTCAACTGGCAGCTCGTCGGCGACCGCGCCAACACCGGAGGCAGCTTCTACACCTTCCAGTACCGGCCCAACGATCACGACACCAATCAGAAAGAATTCACGTTCGCGATCTACCCGAACGGCAGCAAGGTGATTCCGGCCCGCGCGGCCGCGGCCGGCGAGCAGGACGCGCTCGACTTCATCCTCGCGCTGGGCCGTCACCCCGCCACGGCGCGGCGCCTGGCGACGAAGCTCTACAAGTTCTTCGTCAACGAGACGGCAGAACCCGACCCGGCGCTCATCGCCGCGATGACGAACTCGTACCTGGCCAACAACTACACCATCAAGGCAGTGCTGCGCACGCTGTTCCAGTCGTCGCAGTTCCGCAACCCTGCCAATTTCTTCCAGCGGTACTCGTGGCCGGTGGAGTTCGCGGTTCGCGCCATCAAGGAAACCGGTTGGACGGGCTTCTCTCTCCAGACCGCGCTGACGCCGCTGACCAACATGGGCCAGCAGCTCTACGAGCCTCCCGACGTCAACGGCTGGGAGATCGGTCCGGCCTGGATCTCGACCTCGTCGATGCTCGCGCGCATGAATTTCGGGTCGACGCTGGCCGCTAACCAGCGGTTCAACCTCGCCCGCGACTTGCAGCCGCATCGCCAGTCGCCCGAGCGGGTGCTCGAATACATGCTCGCGCGCTTCCGGACGATGCCGTTTCCCCCCGTGGCGTCAACCGCGATGACGGACTACCTCCGCTCCACGACGTGGACCGGGAACGATGGCCAACTGCAACAGCGCATTCCCGGCCTCACGCGCCTGATCGTCGGATCCGGCGAATACCAGTTCAATTAGATTTCAGAAGTCAGATTTCAGATTTGGGAAGTCGGAAATGAGCAGGACATGAACTTCTCGAGACGACAATTCGTCAAGGGCGGCGTCACCGCATTCACGTTCGGCTTTGCCGCGCCGCAGATGCTCTGCGACATCGCCTTCGCGCAGGGCGTGCCGTCGCGCAATCTCGTGGTCGTATATCTCAGCGGCGGCAACGACTCGCTCAGCACGGTGATTCCGTACCGCGATCCGGCCTACGCCAGCCGGCGGCCCACGCTCGCGGTTCCCGCGGGCAGCGTGCTGCAGATCGGCACCGACTCCTCGAACGTCAACCTCGCGTTGCATCCGCGTCTCATCGGGCTCAAGTCGGTCTTCGACTCCGGCCGCCTCGCGATCATCCAGCGCACCGGCTACGCCAACCAGAGCCGCTCGCATTTCACCGGCTTCGATATCTGGGGCACCGCGAGCACGACCAACACGTCTGGCACCGGCTGGCTGGGCCGCTATCTCGATACGTTGTCGCAGCCGGTGGATCCGCTCGCGGCGTGGAGCACGGTGCGCGAAACACCGCGGCCGCTCATGGCCCGCACCGTCGGCGTGCCCGCGATCACGAGCCCGGCGACATATGCCTTCGCGAGCCCGAACAGCGGCGCCGAGGCGAGTTACGAGAAGATCGCGCAAACGCGCATCTCGTCGCACCTGCCCGTGGATCGACCGCACCTCGCGTTCGTCAACTCCACGACACAAGCGGCACTGGGCACGTTGGATCGCGTGGCCACCGTCGGGACCTACCGTCCGGCCAACACCTATCCCAACAACGGGTTTGGCCAGGCCCTGACCGCCGTGGCGGGCGCGATGAACAAGCAGATCGGGACCAGGGTGTTCTGGGTGCAGACCGGCGGCTTCGACACGCACGCGTCGCAGGGCACCAACGCCGGCGCATACGTCAACCTGATGAACACGCTCGATGGCGGCCTCAAGGCGTTCCACGACGACCTCAGCTCCCAGGGTTTGTTGAACAACACGCTCGTCCTCGTCTACACGGAGTTCGGGCGCCGCATCAACGAGAACGGCAGCGCAGGCACCGATCACGGCGCCGGCGGCAACATGCTGGTGCTCGGCGGCCTCGTGCGCGGCGGCCTCTACGGCACGGCGCCAAATCTCAGCATGGATCCCGGGAACCCGACGCTCGAGAACAACAACGCCGACGTGAAATTCGAGACCGACTTCCGCTCGGTCTACGCGAAGATTCTCGATAGCTGGCTGGGTTCGAACTCGGTCGCGGTGCTCGGCGCCGATTACCGCGGGGGTGCTCCCGCATTCCTGTAGCCCCCGAGAGCACGGAGGAGTACGGAGGTCACGGAGGGAGTTTGGAAAGGACAGCCTCCGTGTTCTCCGTTCTACTCCGTGTTCTCGGAAAGATGAAGAGTCAGTAAGGCAGCTTCCAGCGATCTGTACTCGAAGTGAAAACCCAGCTGCTCGGCGCACGCGGGCATCGCGCGTTGGCCGGTCAGCAGCACGTCCGCCATCTCGCCAAGCGCGGCTCGCAGTACGAACGCGGGGGCGTGAAATATCGCCGGCCGGTTCAGCGCGTTGGCCAGCGCGCGGGTGAATTCGCGATTCGTCACCGGCGCCGGCGAAGTGGCGTTGAACGCGCCACTGGCGCGCTCCGTGTCGATCGACCACGTCACGAACCGCGTCCAGTCGTCCACGTGCACCCATGGCAGGTACTGCCTGCCCGATCCAAGCGTGGCGCCAAGTCCGAGCTTGAACGGCAGCAGCATCTTCTGCAACGCGCCACCATCTTTGGCGAGCGCCAGGCCCGAGCGGACAATCACGAGCCGCGTCGCGGGCGGCACCGCGCGAGCCTCCTGCTCCCACTCGACACACAGCCGGCCAAAAAAATCTGAACCCGCCGGTGTTGATTCCGTGACCGGCTCGTCGCCCCTGGGCCCGTAGTAACCCACGCCCGAAGCGCTCACGAACACCTGCGGCGGACGCTCGCATTGCGAAAGGGCGCATGCCAGCGTCCGCGTCGAGAGGATGCGGCTGCTTCGGAGCACCGCTTTCTGCGCCGTCGACCAGCGTCGGGCCGCGATGTTCTCGCCCGCGAGGTTGACGACCACGTCCACGCCATTGAGATGTTGCGGCAGCGTGCCCGCGGTGCCGTCTGGATTCCAGGTCAGCGTGTCGGGACCCGCATTCCGGCGCCGGGTCAGGACGATTACGCGATGACCGGCCGCTCGGAGGCGCGCGGACAGCTTCCCGCCGAGAAAGCCTGACCCTCCCGCGATGACGATGGTCACCAGCAAAGTGTAGTGGAGAGGGTGTTGGTCTCAGGCAGTGGAGGCTTGACATACGGCACGGGTGTCGTGTTAACTAACCAGTTAGTTAACATGCCGGCTCGTAAGGACGCCACCGCAGTACCGACCCGCGACGCTGTTTTCGCCGCCGCCGCCACCCTTTTCTCCGCGAAGGGGTTCGACGGCGTGAGCATGGACGACATCGCCGGGAGCGCCGGCGTCAACAAGGCGATGATCTACTACCACTTCGCCGACAAGATCGCGCTTTATCGCGCGGTGGTCGCCGACATGCTGACCGTGGTGGGACAGCACGCCACGGCGATCGCCGAGTCGAACGCCGCGCCCACCGACAAGATCGATCGCTTCGTCGAGAACTTCGTACGCCAGGCCGACGAGCGCCCCTGGTTTCCCGCGCTGATGATGCGCGAGATCGCCGAGGGTGCGCCGCACCTCGACCTCGACACGCTCGGCCACATTCGCGTCGTCTTCATGGCGTTCGGCCGCATCCTCACCGAAGGCCAGGCCGCCGGTGTGTTCCGGCCCATTCACCCGATCCTCGCCTACACCTCGATCCTTGGCCCGCTGATGATGAACGCCGCCCGCGAGCGCGTGGCAGCGCGGCCCGGCCGCCAACACCTTCCGATGCTCGTTGCCGTGTCACACGAAGACTTGATCGCGCATGGCCAGGAAACCGCGCGAAGGATGCTCAGACCATGATCCGCATTGCTGTCGTTCTCCTCACGATCGCCGCCGCGGCTTGCACCGAAGAGCCGCCATCGGATCGACTGCGCGTCTCGGGTCACGCCGAAGCCACGGAGACGCGTCTGGCGCCAGAAGTCGGCGGCCGCATCCTGACGCTCACCGTCAAGGAAGGCGATCGCGTGCAGCCCGGCCAGGTGGTGCTCACGCTCGATACCCGCGATGTCGAGCTCGCGATCCAACGCGCCCGGGCCGACCTTGCCGGAGCCGAGGCGCAGTTGCGGCTGGTGATGGCCGGCGCCCGAGTGGAGGACATCCGCCAGGCCGCCTCGCAGGTCGAAGCCGCGCGGGCCGAGGTGCAAGCCGCGCAAACCGAGCTGGCCGCCGCGGAACAGGACTTCACGCGATTTGACACGCTGCTGACGAACAACTCCGGATCGCGCAAGCAACGAGACGATGCCGAGACCCGCCGCAACCTCGCGCGTGACCGCGTCACGGCCGCGCAAAGTCGCGCGCGCACCGCGGAAGAGGCGCTCGCCAAGCAGAAAGCCGGTGCGCGGCCCGAGGAGATCGACACGGCGCGCGCGCGGGTCACCGCTGCGAATGCGCACATCGCCACGCTCGAAAAGGGCCGGGACGACGCTTCACTCACATCTCCCATCGGCGGCATCGTCACCGAGAAGCTCGTGGAGGTAGGAGAAATGATCGCGCCTCGCGCCCCGGCAATCGTGGTGGTCGACCTCGAACGCGCATGGGCCGATGTGTTCGTCCCAGAGCCCGCGGTGCCGCAGATCAAGATCGGACAGCCTGCAACCGTGTTCACCGACGCCGGCGGGCCCGGACTTGCCGGCACCATCGCCTACGTCTCGCCGAAGGCGGAGTTCACACCGAGGAACGTGCAGACCGCCGAAGAGCGTTCGAAGCTCGTGTATCGCGTGCGGATCAACGTCGACAACAAAGACGGCGTGCTCAAGCAGGGAATGCCGGTGGAGGCGGAAATACCGCTCTCAGTCGGCAGTCAGCAGTCGACAGTTAAGAGTTAAGTCGGCAGTTGTCAGTTGACAGTCATGGAAGCCATAGAGTTCGCGAACGTCGTCAAGCGTTACGGGAAAGTCGACGCACTGCGCGGCGTGTCGTTCAGCGTGAATCGTGGCGAAATGTTCGGCCTGATCGGGCCCGATGGTGCCGGCAAGACGACGGCGATTCGTGCCATCTGCGGGTTGTTGCACGTGGACTCCGGATCGATTCGCGTGCTTGGCAAGGATCCGGTGGCCCAGCATCGCGACGTCACCGGCACCATCGGGTATCTCTCGCAGCGGTTCTCGCTCTACGGCGACCTGAGCATCGACGAGAACATCGCGTTCTTCGCCGAGATTCACGGCGTGCGCGATTTCCGTGAACGGCGCGACCGTCTCCTCGAGATCACGCAGCTGACGCGCTTCCGCGATCGGCTCGCCGATCAGCTGTCGGGCGGCATGAAGCAGAAGCTCGCGCTGGCGTGCACGCTGGTGCACGAGCCGCAGGTGATCCTGCTCGACGAGCCCACGACCGGCGTGGACCCGGTGTCGCGGCGCGAGTTCTGGAAGTTGCTGTCGCAGTTCCTCGCCTCCGGGATCACGATCGTGATGTCGACGCCGTATCTCGATGAGGCCGAGCGCTGCGGGCGCATCGTGCTGCTTCACGAAGGCCAGGTGCTGGCCCTCGATGAACCCGGCAAGCTGCGCGCGTCGATGCCGGGCAGCTGGTTCGAAGTCGTGGTGGCACAGCCACGCCAGACGGTGGAGCGCCTGATCACGCGTCCCGAGATCGAGTCGGCGCAGGTGTTTGGCGATCGCTTGCACGTGCGCATGAAGGACGCCGAGCCTGGCGCGGCGCAGGCACGGCTCGAGGCGGTGGTCCGCGCCGAGCACATCGAGGCCGGGAGCGTCCGGCCGATCGTTCCCTCACTCGAAGACGTGTTCATCTCCGAGGTCCTCCACAGGAATCCGTCATGAGACGCATCTGGTTCATCTTGCCTGGCCTGCTCACGGCGAACATCGCCTTCGCACAGACTCCCTTCGACTCACATCGCGCCGACGTGGCGGCCGACGCAACGTTCGCTCAGG